>NZ_CAXBDC010000097.1:0-17034 GCF_963974195.1 uncultured Nisaea sp. | reverse complement strand
GCGCAAAATGCGCCACCCTGTTGCTCTGAGAGGAACACCTGATGATCGAGATCGAGGATATGCGTTGCTTCCTTGAAGTGGTTAAAAGCGGCGGTTTCAACCGGGCTGCGGCTTATCTCGGCATATCAAAATCCATCGTCAGCCGCCGTATCGCCCGGATCGAGGCGGATCTCGGCACCGTATTGCTGAACCGGACCACGCGCGGGGTCAGCCCGACCGAGCCCGGGCTTGAATTCACCATGCGCTGCGAACGCATTCTCGCGGAATATGACGATGCCCGGGAAGCCGTTGCCCAGCATAGCGGGGACGTGGTCGGCTGCCTGCGCCTGTCAGCCCCGCTGTCTTTCGGCACGCGGCATGTCGTGCCTGTCCTCTCCGAGCTGGCAAAGCGTCATCCCCGGCTCGAAATAGATGTCTCCTTCAGCGACCGGAAGGTCGATCTGATCGCCGAGCGGTTCGATGCCGCGATCCGCATCGGCACATTGCAGGATTCCAGCCTGATCGCCCGCCGGATCGGTCCCGCCCGCTCTGTTCTGGTCGCCAGTCCCGATTATCTCGACCGCCGGGGCCGGCCGGAAAAACCGGCGGATCTGACGAGCCATGACTGCCTGATCTATACCGGCAGCTCCGATCCGGACATCACCCTCCGCAACGGCGACCGGTGGGTTTCCGTCCGCCCGTCAGGCCGGTTGAGATCGGATAATGGAGATGCCCTGCTCGCCTGGGCCATTGAGGGGCTGGGCATTACGGGCGGTCCCACCTTCATGCTGTCCAACGCCCTCGAAAGCGGCGCCGTCGAGCCGGTGCTGGCGGACTTCCCCCTCGCGGAGCACGGCATCTACGTGATCCGGCCGCCGGGAGCGAATGTGCCCGGCAAGGTACGCGTGCTGATCGATATCCTGGTCGAGCATTTCGGCGGCGCGCCGCACTGGGACCGCTGCCTGATGCATCCGGAGCAGAGCGGGATCAGCCTCTAGTCAGCCGGCCGGTACTGCATAACGGCCAAGCTGACGCTGCAACCGCCGCATCAGGAAGAAACCGAGTTGCAGGGTCAGTCCGAAGCAGAGAATACCAATGGCGAACAGGACCATCTTGTCCGCAAGCGAGGTCATCGGCGCCGCGGCCCTCAGGATGACGGCAATCCCCTCGTTCACACCAATGGCGGCACCGGTGCTGGAAGACATGACCAGCACGAAGAAGGCCCGGGTGATGTTCGGCAGGAACAGCAGTGCCCCCAGCATCGAGCCCCGGCGCAACTGCATCACCGCCTCGATCCCATTATCCACCACATAAGACGCGGAATAGGGCACGAGGGAAAGCGCCACCGCCATCAGAGGCGACGGCGCCAGGCCGAAGCTCATCTCCCCGATGGTGATCGCTGTCCCGCTCGGGATGGCATTCAGCAGGAAGAACATGACGACAAAGGTCGGTGCTGCCCGCATCACCCCGACCAGAGTGGCGACAATCACCTTGAGAATACCGCCCGAGAGGCTGAGCAGGCAGAGCAAACCGCCAAGAACGAGGCCAACGACCAGCGCGATGAAGGCTATCTCGAAATTGACCACCATGCCGGCGAGCAACTGCGGCAGGAACTGGGACAGATCCGGAAACTGGCTCATCACGCGTGCCTCCTTTCAAGAACCACCCGCAACCGGCCACACAGCCAGACCACGACCATGACGACGAGAACGTAGAAGATCAGCAGCATCGTATAGGTCGTCGCCCTGCCGCTTGCGAAGGAGGTGATGTCCGTCAGGGCACTCAGCAGCTCCGGCGCACCAATGAAAGCAGCGACAGGCGTGCCTTTTGCCGCATTGATCAGGAAGGAGACGATCTGGGTGGCCGACCGGCTCACCGCACGGCCGAACAGCTGGGTTTCGGGAATATCCTTGCCCGCGTTCTCCGCATGCAGCGTGTGCATCGCCTCGCCGATGGCCTGTCCCGCATTACTGCCGTTCATCAGGCCAAGCGCCACGATCGCGGCGCCAATCGCAACCACGGAGGAATAGGTGAAGAATTCCTGCGCCACAGCCGCCGCAATCACCACGGTGAGCACCACAGGAGAGGATTGCAGGATCACTGTCAGGGCATGAAAGACCCATTGAACGACGGGATTTTCCGAGCTTTGCAACGCGCCCAGAAGGAGGGCAAAAAACAGCGTCGCGCCGAGCGCGCCAACAACCAGATAAAGCGAATTGACGACGCCGCTCTGGAACAGGGTCCATGCCGGCATTGTCTTGAACATCGGCAGGGACACGGACAGCCCGGTATTGTCGGTTATCCATTGTTCCACCGCGACGATATTACCGATAAACGGTGTCGGCTCCAGAGCCGCATCGAGCGGCGGCAGGATGCATGCCGGGTCCGTGTTGCCTTCGACTGTATTGCATTCCGGCCTGGCCCAGACCTCTTTCTGGCTTTCCAGAAAACCGGCCGCAATCTTGTTCTTCCGGCCATTCTCCAGAAAGACGCCCGTGCGGTGGAAGGTCTGGCTCATCAGGTCGAGCACCTGTGCCAGCCTGTCACTGCCGGTGCGCGCCACCGCCATGCCCCACGGCACTTGCGCGAAACCGAATTTAGGCTCGAAACGGCGGGCGAAATCCTCATCCGTGAAGTAGGAGGCGAAGAAACTGTTGTCCTGTGCCGCCAGCATGCAGGTCTCATCCGCGAGGCGCACAGGAAGCACGGTCGCCTCCTCGAACAGCATGAGGCGGGCCTGGTGGGAGATCATCTGGGCGTTGGAGCCATTGCCTATCGTCACGCAGATACTGTGCCCGGCAATATCCTTCCAGCCTGCCACCTTCAGCTCTTTCGGCCCGATCAGAACGGTCTCGGACTGGTAATAATGCGGACGGATGAAGCGGGCCTGACCGTCGCGCTGGGTGTTGTGGCCCATGGTCGCCAGAACCACATCGATCTTGTCTTCATCCAGCAGGACGATACGGGTCGCCGCCTTCACCCGGATGAAGACCGGCTCGACCCCCAGCCTTGATGCAACAGCGCGGGCAACGTCCACGTCATAGCCAAAACGCTCATCACCTTTGCGCGTGCCGAACAACGGATATTTTTCGCGAATGCCCGCCCGGATCTGGCCGTCACAGAAGATCCGTATCAGACGATCGATTTCGGGCTTCTCACAGGTCCCGGGCGTTTCAGCCTCGATACGGGCCTCACCGATCAGGCGCGTCAGTGCCGCATCAGGTGTTTCCACCAATGCCGGAACCATCATGGCCGTCAGAAACCCGGCGACCAGCCCCAGTAAGCGCCAATCATGCATCATTCGAGACCTGCCCTTTGCCGGCAATTTCAACGACATGCATATCGGCAAATGTGTAGGGGCCATAACGGTGCACTGATTTCCCCTTCTCCGCCAACAGGATCTGCGGGGTCATCAGGGCGAGCTTTTCAGGCGGTATCGACACGAGAACCGTCGCGACGACTTGAAGAGAGAGACCATATTCAGCGGCAATCGCCTGCGAGGCATCGAGGCCGACAAAACCATTATGGGTGATGATCGCCCGGCCGCCCTCGGCCAGATGTCCGCTCAAGCCGTGCAGAAAGGGGTCGAGCAGCCTGCGGCCGTTCGGACCACCGGCGCTCCAGGTGGTGTGCCGCCCCGGCACTTCGTGGTCTTCCATCGCAAAATGCGGCAAGTTGGCCGCGATAAGATCGAAGCGGCGGCCTGTCACCGGCTGCCACATGTTGCCCTGATGGATCTTGCCCAGCTTGCCATGCCCCAGTTCCTGAAGCAGGAACGTGCCGGCGGCAACGGCGTCATCCTCAACATCGATTCCGCACAGGGATGCAGCACCAAGGTCGGCCAGTGCGGCAAGTATCACGCCGCTTCCGGATCCCATTTCCAGCACGTTCTTACCGCGGACCCGGTCCCTGTCACATTGCAGGGCATGGATCAGGGCCGCCGTATATTCACTCGGTCGAAGCGCAGGCGGCGCCACGGTAAACTCTTTGTATTCAGGCATAGTTCAATCCGAAATTTCTTTGGATTCACTCAATTTTGGTGCCGCGGGGGCGAGCCTCCGCGCCATTTCACGTGCCACTGTATCATCCGGATATTCGGCCAGGATTGCCTCGTAGCGTTCCAGTGCGAGCTCCAGATCCTCCGCGACCAGCGCCACATAGGCGTCGCGCGTCATCTCGCAAAGCCGCACAAGCTGCGCATCGGGCTCGAACGCGGCTTCCAGATCGTAAGCGCCGACCAGCTCGTAGATCGGCACCTTGGACCGGCGTCCCTTGACAGCGACCTCGTCGATCGGCCGGACGCACAGCCGGTCACCGGCTTCCTTGAACACTGTGTGGCTGATGCAGATCCGTGTTCCGTAATCCTTGTTGATACCTTCCAGCCGGGAAGCAATGTTCACGCCATCGCCCATGACCGTGTAGTTCATCCGGTCCGAGGACCCGATATTGCCGACCAGAACCGCATCGCTGTGAATGCCGATGCGGATGTTCAGCGGCAACATCCCCTGGGCTTTCCACTCCGCGTTCATACGGGCCATTTCATGCTGAATTCTGAGGGCTGCGAAACAGGCATGCATGGCATGATCGTCCAGCCGGTTCGGCGCGCCCCAGAACGCCATCACGCCGTCACCGATGAACTTGTCGATGGTTCCCTGTTCCTGCTTGATCGCCCGGGTCACGGTCTCGAGATAGACCGAAACCCGCTGCAGGAGCTGTTTCGACGGTGTGGATTCCGACAGTGTCGAGAAGCCCTCGATATCGGAGAAAAATATGGTGAGGAATTTGTTGTAGCCGCCAAGCGCCAGTTTCTGATCGGTGTCGAGAAGCTGCCGCACCAGATCGACCGGCACGAAGGACGCGAAGGATTTAACCGTCGTATCGAGCGTGTCAATCGCACGCCCTAGCAGGGCGACCTCCCGGATCGGGGTTTGCAGCGCCAGCGGGCTCTCTACGTCCAGATCCTTGATCCGCGTCACCTTCACCGCGAGCCTCTCAAGCGGTGCAGAGATCACGCCCGAGAGGAAGTAGATGATGATGATCTGCACCAGGATGGCGATCAGACCGAAGATGAAAAGCTGCCTGTTCCGCTCTTCCAGTGTGCCGGTGAAGTCGGAGAACGGCGTGACGACGAACAATTGCCATGCCTTGCCGAAAGACGGCGGGAATGTCGTCAGGCTGGCAACATAGTCCCTGCCATCATGCTCAAAGACATACATCCCCTCGCTGTCGCGCGGCCTCAAGCTGAAGGCAATCGCCGGCAGATCGTCATCGAGCGATGTCACATGCATCAGCTCGGGGCGGCCGCTTCGGCTGCCATAGGTCTTTTGCTGACGCGAATTGGCGATCACACCGCCCTGATGATCCAGAATGAAGGAGATTGTCCCCGCGCTAATCTTGCTCTCGGCCAGATAGTCCGACAGGCCGTCCAGGGTGATGTCAGCGGCGGCAACGCCGCGCAGATTACCATCCGCTCCGTAAAAAGGCGCGCCGACGGTGAAGCCGACAAGATCCAGCACGGCGAAAACATCGACATCACTGACGGATAGCCCGCCCGACGCCAGTGCCGTCTCATACCAGAGCCGGCCGCGCGGATCGTAGGAGGTGCCTTTGTCGGACCGGCCAATCTCCCGGCGTTCCTTATCAAGGAAAATATAATGATCGGTCGGCTCCTGACCGGGGGCGCGCGTGATCCAGCGATCGGCATATCGCGTCTCCGGAGGCGGCAGCTTGCCTTGCACCTCGACGGCCGGATCGATCTGTCGGGCCTGCCGGAAAGAGCCGTCTTCCAGCCCGATATAGGCGCTGATGATCACGTCGCTATGCTGGAGGATGCTGTGAAGATAGGTGATCGACCCGTTATCTTCGTAGAATGAAGGCAACTCGCCGCCCAGTGTCGCGGCACTGCGCACCAGCGACTTAATCGGCTCGAACAATTGCTCCATATTGTCGATAGCTTCGTTGTTGAAGCGGAGCAGCAGCTTCTCCGCATAGGCGTGCGCCGCTTCCTGATTGGAAACGTAATTCACCGCAACGATGCTCAGGAACACCGGCAATGTCAGGATGATGAACAGCGTCAGAATGACTGGCCGCAGGCGCAAATTCATTGTCGAGAGGCTCATTTAAAGCTCGCAAGTTGGCCCGGCAATGCGATCTAACGCATGACAGTTCAATAGTTTTTCCTAACGGAAGGACTATTCACGAAAGCCTTCGGAGCGTCAACGCGGGTACGGCAGCCCCGCTCCTGCATGGATATTGCCCTCAGCCTTCCCGTGTGGACGTTCCCTGTTTCCCCAGACTCGGGCTCTGACGCTGGACCTTTAAAATAACCGCCGGGAGACAGTCCGGCGTTCCTGAACAGCGACGACCAGACCAACAATGACATCGACGTTCTGATGGTCACTGGCAAACGGGGCCATCAGCCGGGCAATCTTCATGAACTCCCGATCCGGCAGCTTGATGCTGGAGACTTCATAGCGCGGCAGCTTGTCCTGCATGATCTCGTGATAAAGCACGCCAAGCTGCTCTGCCTGCTCTTTCGAATAGATATCCCGGTACAGACAATTTTTCAGAAAGCGGCCTGCAAGCTCCGAAACATTGGCGCCGACAAGCCGGTACCAGGGATCAAAAACGCCGTCTCTATAGAGCTCCGCGATCGCAATTTTACCGATATGCGGCCAGATCTCGACCGGATCAATCTGGCGCCGCGCCGGAAGCGCGCCATTTTCTCCGGCAAGGCGCAGCCAATATTCATAAAAGTCGCGGATAGCCGGATCGGTGCCATCCAGATCCTCTCGTCCCCTGACAATTTGAAGTGTCATTCAGTTCCGCCCACGGCCGCTGGCCCATGATTTACAATGCAGTTTTGAGATCTTCCCGATATTGCTCCCTCTCTTACTTCGTTACCCCTTGTCTTCGCATCGCGCGCCGTCTCTACAAGAGCAGGAACCGGCTCTATCCATACCACGCTTTATTCCAGACAAAACACACAGGGGTAATCATTACATTCGGTGATGCCCCACAGGATGGACGATATGCTCCGGCAAACAAAAAGCGATGTGTATACAGAAAAGGAAAAAATACCCTCGAAACATGGAAACAAGGCACTAAAATTAAGCATTCTGTATACAGGTGCTAATTGAACGAATATCATCCCGCATAGTTCAAACTACCCGGCGCACCCCGATGATGCAGAGCGAAGGCCAGGAACGGACGCAAAGTCAGTCTGAGCGCGCGCTCTTCGGAATCCGTGAACTTCTGTTTTCCGGGGTGTTCGAGCCCGGCGCCCGATTGAGCGAGCCCGCCATTGCCGAGCGGCTGCAGCTTTCCCGCACTCCGGTCCGTGCCGCCCTTGCCCGGCTGGAGCAGGAAGGCGCGGTCGACGCCATTCCGTCCGGCGGCTTTGCCGTCCGCAAATTCGCGACCGACGACATTCTGGATGCCATAGAACTGCGCGGCGTGCTTGAGGGCACCGCTGCCCGTCTTGCCGCCGAACGCGGCATCTCCCCGGCACAGATCATGGCTTTCAGGACATTGCTGTCGGAGATCGACGCGCTGCTTCAGGCCACAGGCAACGATCTCGATCATGATGCCTATACCGCCTGCAATGCTGCATTCCATGCTCTGGTGAGAGAAAGCTGCGGCAGTTCGGTGATTGCCCGGGAAATAGACCGGCTGACGGCTCTGCCTTTCGCCAGCCCGAACGCGCTTCTCATGGTGCAGCGTGACCTGCCGGAATTTCATGGCTCTCTGGTGCTCGCCCAATCGCAGCACCGGGCCATCGTGAACGCTATCGAATTGCGGGAGGGCAGCCGGGCCGAGGCCCTCGCCCGCGAGCATGCCCGCCTTGCCCGGCGCAATCTCGAAGTCGCCATGAATGACGACCGCATCAAGGCCCGCTATCCCGCCCTCACCCTGGTGACGGCGTGAGCAAACAAAACAGAAACCATCACATCGGGAAGAGACGACGCTATGAGTGAACGCTTTGACAATGGCATGAAAATCCGCCGTTCGGTGCTGGGCGACGCCCATGTGGACCGGGCGGAAGCGGCGAAGACGGCATTCGACGAGCCGTTCCAGAGCTTCATCACCGAAGGTGCCTGGGGCACGGTCTGGGCCAGCGACAAGCTGACAAAGCGCGAACGCTCGATGATCACGCTCGCCCTGCTGGCAGCCCTCGGCCAGTGGGACGAGGTTGCCATGCATGTCCGCGCCTCCGCCAATACCGGGGCCAGCCCGGAAGATCTCCGGGAAGCGATGATGCATGTCGCCGTCTATGCCGGCGTTCCGGCGGCGAACCACGCGCTGAAAATCATCAAGAAGACGTATGGAGAGATGGGAGTGGAAATATGAGCCTCAGCAACCAGAAGCCGGCCGGCGGGTTCTTCGCCCGTGACCGGGCCTGGCAGCCGGAAGCGCTGACCCCGCAATACAAGACATCGGTCGTACGCTCGCCAAGCCGGGCGCTGCTGTCCATGCCGCAGACCCTGAGCGAAGTGACCGGCCCTGTCTTCGGCCAGAACATGATCGGGCCACTGGATAACGACCTGATCCTGAATTTTGCCAAGTCGGGGGAAAGCGCCATTGGCCCGCGCATCATCGTCTATGGCCGCGTGCTGGACGAGAGCGGACGCGGCGTGCCGAACGTGCTGGTGGAATTCTGGCAAGCCAATGCCGGCGGCCGCTACCGGCACGCCAAGGAAGGCTATATCGCGCCGCTGGATCCGAATTTCGGCGGCTGCGGACGTACCATCACCGGCGAGGATGGCTCTTATGAATTCCGCACCGTGCAGCCTGGTCCCTACCCCTGGCCAAACGGGGGCAATGACTGGCGACCGGCGCATATCCATTTCTCGCTGTTCGGGCAGGGCTTTGCCCAGCGGCTGATCACGCAGATGTATTTCGAGGGCGACCCGATGATCTGGAAATGCCCGATCGTCGATACCGTGCCGCACCGCGAGGGTATCGAGAGTCTGATTGCCTTGCTCGACATGGAAAACACGGTGCCGATGGATGCCCGTGCCTACAAATTCGACATGGTGCTGCGCGGCAAGCGCTCGACCCTGTTCGAGAACAAGCTGGAGGGGAACTGATGCAGTCGCTCAACCGTCTGAAGGAAAGCCCGAGCCAGACCGCGGGCCCCTATGTTCATATCGGCTGCGTGCCGAACTTCTGCGACATCAAGGGCGTCTACCCCGAAGATCTCGGCAGCTCCATGGTCAACGAGAACACCAGGGGCGAACGGATCAGCATTTCCGGCATCGTCTATGACGGCACCGGCACGCCGCTGAAAGACGCCATGATCGAGATCTGGCAGGCCGACGCGGACGGGCTGTATCCCAGCCCGGAGGAACATCGCGGCACGGCCGATTCGAATTTCACCGGCTGGGGTCGCAAGGCAGGCGATTACGCGACCGGCGAGTGGGTGTTCGAGACCATCAAGCCCGGTGCCGTACCCTTCCCCGACGGCCGCATGATGGCACCGCATATCAGTCTTTGGATCGTCGCGCGCGGCATCAATATCGGTCTGCAGACCCGGCTGTATTTCGAGGACGAGGCGGACGCCAACGCGAAAGACCCGATCCTGACACGGCTGGAACACCAGAACCGGGTACCCACCCTGATCGCCAGGAAGACCGGAGACGGCGCCTACCGGTTCGATATCCATCTGCAGGGCGATAAAGAAACGGTGTTTTTCGACTTCTGAGCCACACGCGCCCCTCCGGATATGGGGCAAAAACATTGGACACAGGCGGGCAGGACAGACTCTTGCCCGCCGTGCACAGGACTGGTCCCGCGCGTCGGGGTTGTTCAGAGCCCCTCCTGCCGTGTAGCCTTCCTGAATACGCGCATCGGAAGAAAACGCCCCCGGCCAATGTGGTGGCGGAACCGGCATGCGGAACGGGAACGACGCTGGGAACATCTTTATGACAGATATCCAATATATGGCGCCGTCGACGCTTGATGAAGCGATCGGCGCTTACGCTGCGGCGAATGGCGCCGCGCGCATTCTGGCTGGCGGCACCGACCTGCTGGTGCAGATGCGGGCAGGCATGGTCAAGCCGGGTCTGATCGTCGACATCAAGAAGGTCGCGGAACTGAACGCAATCGAACAGACGCCGGAGGGTGGCTTCAGGATCGGCGCCGCTGTACCCGGCGCCGTTCTGGAAGAGCATCCGACTTTCGGCAAAGTCTGGCCCGGTGTGCTTGAAGGTCTCAACCTGATCGGATCGACGCAGGTTCAGGGCCGCGCTTCCGCCGGCGGCAATCTCTGCAATGGCTCGCCCGCCGCCGACAGCATTCCCGGCCTGGTCGCCGCCGGTGCGATTGCCACGGTGCAGGGCCCGAACGGCCGCCGCGACATTCCGGTCGAGCAGGTCCCGACCGGCCCGGGCAAAACCAGCCTCGCCCCCGGCGAAATTCTGGTCAGCTTCACGCTGCCGCCGCGCCCCGCACATTCCAGCGACGCCTATCTGCGGATGATCCCGCGCACGGAAATGGATATCGCCGTCGTCGGCTGCGGTGTCAGCCTGACGATGGATGGCGATACCTGCATCGCCGCCCGTGTCGGCCTCGGCGCCGTCGCCCCGACCGTGCTGCTGGTCGAGGATGCCGCCAAGGCCCTGATCCTCACCAAGCTGGATGATGCCGCACTGGAGAAGGCCGCTGCCGCATGCAGCGCCGCCTGTAATCCGATCGACGACAAACGCGGCACCATTGCCTATCGCACAAAAGTAGCGGGCGTGCTGCTGAAGCGCACCACCGCCATCGCCGCCGAACGCGCCAAGAGAGGCTGAGAACATGGCCAAGATGCATGTCACCACCACCATCAATGGCGAGCCGACGGAATTCCTCTGCGAGCCTAACGAAACCATGCTGGACGTGCTCCGGGACAATCTCGGCATGACCGGTTCCAAGGAAGGTTGCGGCTCCGGCGATTGCGGCGCCTGCAGCGTCACCCTGGACGACCGTCTGGTCTGCTCCTGCCTGATGCTGGCCGCCGAGGCCGAAGGCCATGAGATCCGCACCATCGAAGGGCTGTCCCAGGGCGAGAAGCTTCATCCGCTCCAGGAGAAATTCCTGGAGATGGCCGCCCTGCAATGCGGCATCTGCACACCGGGTGTTCTGGTGGCAACGGACGCCCTGCTGAAGAAAAACCCGAACCCGAGCGAGACCGAAGTCCGGTACTGGCTCGCGGGTAATCTCTGCCGCTGCACCGGCTACGACAAGATCGTCCGCGCCGTTCTGGAAACTGCCGCAGAGATGCGCGGCGCGGCCGAATAAAGACCTGAATGGCACAGCCGCCGCGGGCGCGAAAAGACGCTCCGCGGCGGCTACCTTAAAACATTTTTCGAATGTTTATTTTGCGACGCAGCAATGTCGTTCAGATGACGAATGCTGCCCTCTTTCCCGTGCTCTAATTCCATCGTTCAAGGTGCGAGGATGAGAGATGAGCGCGCGGAATTATATGCTGGCCCTGCTGGCCCAGCAACGAAGCGGCCACAGTCTGGCCCAGCCATTCTACGGCGACCCGGACATCTTCCGGCTCGACATGGAGCAGATCTGGTACCGCGAGTGGTTGTTCGCGATCCCGGCCTGTGAGCTGGCGAAGCCCGGCAGCTACGTCACCCACAAGGTCGGCGATTACCGTGTCATCATCGTGCGCGGCGCGGACAACGTCATCCGGGCCTTCCACAATACCTGCCGGCATCGCGGATCGATCATCTGCAAGGCCGCCAAGGGCAATATTCCCAAGCTGGTCTGTCCCTATCATCAATGGACCTACGAGCTTGACGGCAAGCTGCTCTGGGCACGCGATATGGGGCCTGATTTCGATGCCTCGCAACACGGCCTCAAGCCGGTACATTGCCGCGACCTCGCCGGTCTTATCTATATCTGCCTCGCCGAGGATGCGCCGGATTTCGCCCCGTTCGCCGATCTCGTCACGCCTTATCTCGCCCCGCATGATCTGAGCAACGCCAAGGTCGCGCATGAGAGCAGCATCATCGAGAACGGCAACTGGAAGCTGGTCTGGGAGAATAACCGCGAGTGCTATCACTGCAGCGGAAACCATCCGAGCCTGTGCCGCACCTTCCCGGAAGATCCGACACTGTTCGGCTCTGACGGGGCCTCCCTGCAATTGCAAGAGCATGTGGCGCGCATGGAGGCTCAGGGAATCCCCTCCCGCTTCGAGATGTCCGCCAATATGCAATACCGGATGTCCCGGATGCCGCTGATTGAAGGGGCCGAGAGTTACACCATGGACGGAAAGGTCGCGGTCAGCCGCTTCCTCGGCCGGGTCTCGGACAAAACGGCGGGCACGCTGCTGAAATTCCACTATCCGACGACCTGGAACCATTTCCTCGCCGATCATTCCATCGTCTTCCGGGTGACCCCGATCAGCCCGACCGAAACAGAGGTCACCACCAAGTGGCTGGTCAACAAGGACGCGGTCGAGGGTCAGGATTACGATCTGCAGCGCCTGACCGAAGTCTGGACTGCCACGAATGACGAAGACCGCCGCGTAGTCGAGGACAACCAGCAGGGCATCAACTCGCCGGCTTATGAACCGGGCCCCTACTCCCCCACTCAGGAAGGCGGCGTGATTTCCTTTGTGGACTGGTACCGCAACACCATGGGTGACCGGCTGCGTCCGACCATGATGGCGGCGGAATAATCATGGCCGTGCCATCCCCCATTCTGGATGCCGGTGTGTGGCATGACAGCGAGCCGCTGGAATGCGTCTCCGTGCTGCCGGAAGCGCCGCATACCGCGACCTTCACCTTCCGGGCCCCGTCCGGAGCCCTGTTCGACTTTCAGGCCGGTCAGTTCCTGACGCTTGAGATTCCGACTCCCGGCGGCCCGATCCACCGGACCTACACGATCTCTTCCTCGCCCTCCCGGCCACGGTCGATCTGCATCACCGCCAAGGCACAGGACAACAGCGTTGGCACCCGCTGGATGATCGACAATCTCGGCCCCGGCGAGAGAATCAAGGCCATCGGCCCCGCCGGCCTGTTCTGCATGTCCCAGCATCCGGCGAAGAAATATCTCTTCATCTCCGCCGGCTCGGGCATCACGCCGATGATGTCCATGACGACCTATATGTACGATCTCGGCACCGAGCCGGATGTGGTGCTGATCAACTGCGCCCGCCGTCCGTCGGAGATCATCTTCCGCGAACGGCTGGAGCATATGGCCAGCCGGGTGCCGGGCATCGACCTGAAATTCGTCGTCAAGGAGCCGGACCGCTACCGGCCCTGGACCGGCTATCAGGGCATGTTCAACCAGCTCATGCTCGGCCTGATGACGCCGGATTATCTTGAGCGCGAGGTGTTCTGCTGCGGTCCTGAATCCTTCATGCAGTCGGTGCGCGACGCGCTCGCGGGCTTCGGCTTCGACATGGAGCATTACCATCAGGAAAGCTTCCAGGCGCCCGTCGCCAAGGAAGAGGACATCCCGGAGCACGACGACACCGTCCCCGAGGAAGGCGCCAAAGCGGAGATCGTCTTCGCCAGCTCCGGCGTCACCGGACATTGCGCGGAGACAGACACCGTGCTCGCCGCCGCCAAGGCTTCCGGGCTCAACATCCCCTCGGGCTGTACCTTCGGCGTTTGCGGCACATGCCGGATCAAGAAGCTCTCCGGCGAGGTGCACATGGTGCATAACGGCGGTATCTCGGAAGACGATATCGAAGCCGGTTACATCCTTGCCTGCTGCTCAAATCCGATCGGCCGGATCGAGGTGGAAGTCTAGGGCTTCCAGGGGCCGGGGCGCCTTTATCCCGGGCATCCATCCAGCCATTGCGTAAATCGGCACATTCCCTTCGCGCTCCCGACCTTGTTCAGGAGCGCGAAGAGCGTGTACGCTTTCTCCAGTGAAAAATGAATTGCGGCAGGATTGCCCGCCAGCCATTGGCCGGGCGGTCCGCCAGCCGGGAAAACAGCCGGGACGAACGGGGCGGCAGAAAGCTCCGGACGGCAGGGAGAGCCAGCATGAACGAGATGACAAACAAATGGATCGGCAAGAGCACGATCCGTCCGGACGGTGCCGAAAAGGTGACCGGAAAGGCCGCCTACGCGGCGGACACCAGCATGCCCGGGATGATCTGGGGCAAGGTGCTGCGCAGCCCGCACCCGCATGCGATCATCCGCTCGATCGACACTTCCAAAGCCGAGGCGCTGCCCGGTGTGAAAGCCGTGGTGACAGCAGCCGACATGGTCGAATTTCCGGTCGACACGCCCGTGCCGCTCGGCATTCAGGACATGCGCTGGATGGCCCGCAATATCCTGGCCCACGAAAAAGCCCTGTTCCATGGCCATCCGGTAGCCGCCGTTGCCGCAACCTCCGGCGCCATCGCCGAGGAAGCCTGCAAGCTGATCGAGGTGGATTACGAGGTCCTGCCCTGGGCCATCGAAATCGACGACGCCATCGCCGACGATGCGCCGATCCTGCATGATTTCGTCGAGTTCGAGGGCAAGCCGTCCAACATCGCCGGCACGCTGGAGCACAAGCTCGGCGATCTCGACGCCGGTTTTGCCGAAGCGGACGTGGTGATCGAGCGCAGCTTCGAGACCCGCCCGGTTCACCAGGGCTATATCGAGCCTCACGCCTGTCTGGTCAGCGTTGCCGCCGACGGCAAGGCGACGATCTGGAGTTCCAGCCAGGGCCAGTTCATGGTTCGCGCCATGACCGCCTTCCTCACCGGTATTCCGCAGAGCAGTATCCGGGCGATCCCGGCGGAAATCGGCGGCGGTTTCGGCGGCAAGACCATCGTCTATCTGGAGCCGGTCGCCACCATACTGGCGAAGAAATCCGGCCGTCCGGTGAAGATCGTCATGAGCCGCGAGGACGTGATGCGGGCAACCGGCCCGACCTCCGGCTCCAAGAGCATTGTGAAGATCGGCGCCAAGAAGGACGGCACCATCGTCGCCGGACAGGGCACCTACTGGCTCCAGGCAGGCGCCTTCCCGGGCTCCCCGATCCGGGGCGCGGCGGGTTGCGCCTTCGCACCGTACGACATTCCGAACGTGCATACCTTCGGCTATGACGTCGTCTCCAACCGCTCCAAGGTCGCGGCCTACCGCGCACCGGGCGCCCCGATCGGCGCCTATGCGGTCGAATGCGTGCTGGACGAGGTCGCGGAAGCCATCGGCATGGACCCGCTGAAATTGCGCCTGAAAAACGCCGCCAAACAGGGCACCAAGGCAGCCCATGGCCCGGTTTATCCGGTGATCGGCTATGCCGAAACCGTGCGCGCCGCGATCGACCATCCGCATTACAAGGCCCCGCTCGGCAAGTTTCAGGGCCGGGGTGTTGCCAGCGGCTACTGGTTCAATGCCGGCGGTGAATCCAGTGCCCAGGTGAACATCACCGAGGACGGCAATGTCGTCGTCACGACGGGGCATCCGGATATCGGCGGCTCCCGTGCGTCCATCGCCAACATCACGGCGGAACTGCTCGGCATCGACTACAAGCAGGTCAACGTGCTGATCGGCGACACAGCCACCATCGGCTACAGCAACCTGACCGGCGGCAGCCGTGTGCTGTTCGCCTCCGCCATGGTGGTCACCCAGTCGGCGGAAAAGGTGATCGAGGATCTGAAGAGCCGGGCCGCGAAACTCTGGGGCATCGATCCGGAAGCGGTCATCTGGGAAGGCGGCGAAGCACGCCCCGCCGGCCCGAATGCAGGCAAGTTCCCGGCGTTGACGCTGAAAGAACTGGCCGACAAAGCCACGGCGACCGGCGGTCCGATCGGTGCGGGCACCCAGCTCAACACCACCGGGGCCGAAGGCGGTTTCGCCACCCATGTCTGCGATGTCGAAGTCGATGTGGAGCTCGGGATCGTCCGTGTCGTCCGCTACACCTCGTTCCAGGATGCCGGCCGTGCGATCCACCCGGCCTATGTCGAGGGCCAGATGCAGGGCGGCGCCGCCCAGGGCATCGGCTGGGCCCTGAATGAGGAATACATCTACAACAAGGACGGCAAGGTCGATAACGCGGGCTTCCTCGACTACCGGATGCCGGTCTGCTCCGACCTGCCGATGCTGGACAACGTGATCATCGAAGTGCCGAACCCGGCACATCCGCAAGGCGTGCGCGGCGTCGGTGAAGTCCCGCTGGTGCCGCCGCTCGCGGCCATCGCCAACGCGGTTCACAACGCCCTCGGCCAGCGCTTCTACAGCCTGCCGATGTCCCCGCCGAAGGTCCTTGCACAGCTCGACGCGACGAAGCTCGCGGCTGAGTAAGCAATCACGACAAACCGAGAAAGCCCCGCATCAATGATGCGGGGCTTTTTCTATGTGTACCGAGGCGTAACGGGCCTTCAAGAAGACTGAAATCAGATTTTTTGCTGTGCGTCCCGCACCAGTGCCGCCAGCCTGAAGAAGCCGTGCACCATCTTTGAGTAGGGGGCCAGTAGGAAGAAAGTCAGCACGGCACCGAGATGCAGTGGCAGCAGCACGGAGACCGCAGCCGTGCCGGTCGCGGCATAGAGGGCGAGACCACTGCCGCCAGTGAAGCTCAGCAGCAGCACGAAGGCCATCTCGCCACCCCAGAGCGCGGGTGCACCGAGGTCCTTCTCGCCGCGCGTCTTCAGCACCGCCATGCCGAGGCCGCCGAGGGTCAGCAGCAGACCGCCCGGGATACCAAGCAGCTTGGGCAGGGAGAACAGCCCGTAAGGTGCAGGCATATCGAGGAGATAATGCATCAGAGTGGCCGAACCGGTTGAGGCGAAGCAGAGCAGGAAGCCGTACATCACTGCCTGATGGTGCCAGCGGCGAACATTGGTGAAGCGGTCGCCCTTCTCGAAATTGCAGCCTTCCGCCGCACCTCCGGAAAGGTTCTTCAGCTTGGCCGCGTCGGCGAAAGCCGCCTTAAGATGTGCCAGGCTGACCGGTTTTCCGCCAACTTCCTTCCAGTAGGCACGCAAGCCGACGAAAATCGCCAGCAACGGCAGCAGGAAGGCCGGGGTGAAAATCGACACCATGATGGTGTGGGACATCACGGCGTAGAAGCCTTCCCCACCGGCGGGCTTCAGTGCCTGCGCCGCCCAGAACA
>NZ_CAXBDC010000096.1:0-17315 GCF_963974195.1 uncultured Nisaea sp. | reverse complement strand
TGGTGCCGCGCCGCCGCGAATACCGAACCGGATAGAGCGAATTCAGGTGGCGGGCAGTCCGCTCAACCGGCGCGCCAGATCCAGAAACAGCCCAAAGGGCCGACTGGTGGTAATCATCAGAACGATGGCCGAACTGACGGCAGCGAGCACTTCCTCCCGACCGGCACCGGCCACAAGCAGGGTCGCCACATAGATAGGCATCTGGAACATGATGAAGGCGATAATATCGGTAGCGATACGCGAAACCCTCGTACCGGGCCGCAGAAACATGAAAACGCGGTCCCGCCACATCCCGTAGGGACGGCCGGTCAGAACCATGACCGGCACCATGATCGTACGGGCAAGCAGAACCTGCATCGGCTCCATACCGGCAATAACCAGCTCGCTGAACGTCGCAACGGCTGTGAAGAAAAGAACGGATGCCAGCGTATCGACGATGAAAATTTTCATGCCCCGGAGTCTCAGAACGTCGCCCAGTCCGGCTTTTCCGGCAGGAGCGTGCTGCCGCCGGCGCTGAGCACGGCATGTTCCAGATCTTCCAGCACATTCACCCGCAGCATGGCCAGCGCCATGCTCCCGGCACCGGAGCGGATCTCTCCGACCTCCCGGTCATCGCGCATCACGGGCGTTCCCGGCGCGGGCATATCTCCATCGAGGATACGCACCGGCATCAACCGCCGCTTCACCAGACCGCGATACTTGGTCCGGGCGGTCAGCTCCTGGCCCATATAGCAGCCCTTCTTCCAGTCGACCCCGTTCAGCTCGTCGAACCCGGCTTCCAGAAGGATGGTTTTCTCGAGCTGCATGTCCCGGCTGCCATCCGGCACGCCCAGCTTGATGCGGGCGAGATCATAGGCATCGAGCGTGCCTTCGGTCAGACCGGAGGTGGCGATGAAATCCGCCAGCATGTCCGCCCCGATGATCGCACGGGCACCAAGCCCGGCATGGCGCGGGTCGGTGAAAACCGCACCACCGTCGATGACTTTCGCCACCCCGGCCCCATCCCCAAGGTCAAGCGCTTTGGATGCATCTTCTCCGGTCACGGCAAGCACGGTGAAATTCGCACTGACATCCTCGACGGTGACGTCGGAGCGCAACTTGTAGAGCTTCAGCCGCTTCTGGAAATCCGCCAGCCGGTCCGCCTCGCAGTCCAGCAGCAGCGCGCCACCGACTTCGGCAACCATGAAATCGAAGAGATACTTGCCCTGGGCGGTCAGAAAGGCGGCGTGGATCGCGCGCTCCTCCGAGACCTTCTCGACGTCATTCGAGATGAGCCCTTGCAGAAATTTCCGTGCATCCGGCCCAGAGACCGACAATACGCCACGGTTTTTCAGCTCAATATAGTCCGACATCACCCAACCCGGTTCCGGTTAATCCATCAGAAGAGGTGAGCCGAGCGGCGGCCACTGTCAAGCGGCCGCCGCGTAATAGTTGATCAGGCCTTCAGCGCTTCGTTCTCCGGATCATAAGGGCTTTCGGCGACGATCCGGGCCGGGCGGAGCTGGTCCAGTACGCGGACCTGGCATTCGGCGCCGATCACGGCCTTGTCGGTGCGGATATAACCGAGCATCAGCGATTTACCGACAAAGTGGCCATAGCCGCCGGCGGTGCCCCGGCCGACCACCTCGCCATCCATGAAGACCGGCTCATTGCCGAAGGGATCGGCATCGTCCGCGTCGATCTCGATGGTGCAGTAGGTGTTGGGGATGCCCTCTTCCTGCTGCCGCACCAGCGCATCGCGGCCGGTGAACTCGCCCTTGTTGAGGCGGACGAAGCGCTTCAGCCCGGCTTCGAGGATCGTATTCTCGGCATTGAGGTCCGTGCCCCAGAGACGGTAGGTCTTCTCCAGCCGCATCGAGTCCATGGCCCGCATGCCGACGAGACCGATATCGAACTCCTTGCCGGCCTCCATGATCGCATCGAACAGATGCTGCTGATACTCGATCGGGTGATGCAGCTCCCAGCCGAGCGAGCCGACGAAATTCACGCGCAGGGCACGCACCTTCGGGCAATAGCCGACCGGAATTTCCTGCATGGTGAGCCACGGGAAAGCCTCGTTGGAGACATCCGCGTCGGCCAGCTTTTCCAGCACCTTGCGGGAGTCGGGACCGGCCAGCACGAAGACGCCGTACTGGGTCGTGATGTCCTTCAGGAAGACCGAGCCGTCACGCGGCAGCTTCTTCTGCAGAAAATCGAGATCGTAATCGTGACCGGCGCCCGGGCCGATGACGAAGAAACGCTCGCCATAGAAACTGTCCGGCATCCTTGTGATGGTGAATTCCGAGCGGATCGAGCCCGACGGGTTCAGCGCATGGCAGAGATTGATCCGGCCGATGCCTTTCGGAATGGAGTTGGCGACCATGCCGTCCAGCCATTCCCGGGCGCCCGGTCCCTCGACCTCATATTTGGCGAAGGAGGACAGCTCCAGCAGACCGACGCGCTCGCGCATGGTCCGGACTTCGTTGCCCACATGCTCGAACCAGTTGGAACGGCGATAGGAATAGATGTCCTTGCGCTCCACGCCCTTCGGCGCGAACCAGTTCGGACGCTCCCAGCCGAAGCGCGCGCCCCAGACAGCCCCGGCCTCGTCCAGGCTCTTGTGTACCGGAACGGTCTTGGCCGGACGGCCCGCCTCGCGCTCTTCCATCGGGAAGTGATTGAAGAAGACGTGCTCGTAGGCTTCCTCGTTCTTGATTTTGGCGAAGTTCTTGGAGACGACACCGAAACGGCGCGGATCGACGCCGATCATGTCGACCGACGGCTCCCCGTCGACGATCCAGTTGGCAAGCTGCCAGCCGGCACCACCGGCCGCGGTGACACCGAAGCTGTGGCCTTCCGAGATCCAGAAATTCTCCAGACCGAAGGCCGGGCCGACCATTGGATTTCCGTCCGGCGTATAGGAGATCGGGCCGTTCACGATGTCCTTGATGCCGGCATTCTCGAAGGAGGGCACGCGGGCCATGCAGGCCTCGACATGCGGCATCAGGCGTTCGAGGTCGCCCGGGAAAAGATCCTTCTCGAAGCTCGAGGGTACGCCGTCAACGAAGCAGGCGGGCGCATGGCGCTCATAGGGGCCGAGGATCCAGCCGTGGCGCTCTTCGCGGAAATAATATTGTGAGTCGGATTCACGCAAAACCGGCAGCTCGTGATTTCCGGCTTCGCGGTATTCCTTCAGGGTCGGATCGATATCCGTGACAATATATTGGTGCTCGACCGGGATCGCGGGGATTTCGAGGCCGACCATCTTCGCCGTGGTGCGGGCATAGTTACCGGTCGCGCAGATCACATGCTCGCAGCGGATATCGCCCTTGTCGGTCTTGACGATCCATTCACTGTTCTCGCGCTCGATACTGTTGACCTGGGTCTGCTGATAGATCTCCGCGCCATGCATCCGCGCGCCCTTGGCCAGCGCCATGGTCAAATCGACCGGCGCGATATGGCCGTCGGACGGATGCCAGAGTGCGCCGACAAGATCGTCCGTCGTCGCCAGCGGCCAGAGCTTCTTGATCTCGTCGACACCGATCAGGTGCGCCTCGACACCGATGGTCTCGGCCGTGCACTGATAGTTCCGGTATTCGTCCATGCGTTCCCGGTTGGTGGCGAGGCGCAGGTTGCCGGTCTGGTGGAAGCTGACGGCCTGACCGGTCTCTTCCTCGAGCGTCTTGTAAAGTTCGACCGAGTACTGGTGCAGCTGGCCGACGCTGTAGCTCATGTTGAAGAGCGGCAGCAGGCCGGCCGCATGCCAGGTCGAGCCAGCGGTCAGCTCCGTCCGCTCCAGGAGCACCACATCGCTCCAACCCTTTTTGGCGAGATGGTAAAGGGTGCTGACCCCGACCACGCCACCGCCGATCACCACTGCCCGTGCCTGCGTCTTCATTTGCCCATATCCCCGTTAGCCGGCCTGCCGGCTGAATTTCGTTGCCCGAGCAGTGATTGCACCATTTTAACGAGTGCAATTCACGAAAAGCGACCGGGTGATGTCGGATTCGGAACGTTGGGAATCCCTACAATTTGGCGGATTGCGTCCATATTGACGCGAGCGCTTTGACAAGTGGGAACGAGCGTGTTTAGGGTTGTTGCCAGATCGTGAAAACACGACAGCAAGCCGGTCTGCGAGAGGAACGCGCGACCGCAAGGGCAGAACAGGGGCGCAAAATCAATGGCAAACGGCAACCAGCCGTTCGTTCAGTTTAAGAACGTTCAAAAGACCTATGACGGTGAGATTCTTGTCGTCAAAGACCTCAACCTGGATATCGAGAACGGCGAGTTCCTGACCATGTTGGGCCCGTCCGGTTCCGGGAAAACAACCTGCCTGATGATGCTGGCGGGTTTCGAAACACCGACCCAGGGTCAGATACTGCTCGGCGGCACGGAACTCAACAATGTCCCGCCGCACAAGCGCGGCATTGGCATGGTGTTCCAGAACTACGCACTGTTCCCCCATATGAGCGTCGCCGAAAACCTCGCCTTCCCGCTTGAGGTTCGGAAATTGTCGAAAGCCGAGACCGAGCAGAAGGTCAACCGGGCACTCGACATGGTCGAACTCGGCGCTTTTGGCGACCGGCGCCCGGCACAGCTTTCCGGTGGTCAGCAGCAACGTGTGGCCCTGGCCCGCGCCCTCGTCTTCGAGCCCGATCTGGTGCTGATGGATGAGCCTCTCGGCGCGCTCGACAAGAATCTGCGTGAGCAGATGCAGTATGAGATCAAGCACATCCACGAAAATCTCGGCATGTCCGTCGTCTATGTGACGCACGATCAGTCCGAAGCGCTGACCATGTCGGATCGTATTGCGGTCTTCAACGACGGCAAGATCCAGCAGCTCGCGAAACCGGCCGATCTTTACGAACGCCCGGAAAACGCTTTCGTGGCCCAGTTCATCGGCGAGAACAACCGGCTCTCAGGCAAGGTTACTGCCGTTAACGGCACCGGGTGCACGGTGGAAGTCGCCGGCAATGCGGTGCAATCCCTCAAGGTGAATATCGCGGGCAAGGGCGAGACATCGACATTGTCGATCAGGCCGGAGCGGGTACAGCTCGCGCCGGAGCCGGGATCCCTGCCGAATATCTTCGACGCCAAGGTGCTGGAGCTGATTTATCTCGGCGACCACATCCGGTGCCGGATGGCCTGTTGTGGCGATGACGAGTTCATCGTCAAGGTCCCCAATACCCATAAGCATACCTCGATCGCCAAAGGCGACGATGTACGCGTGGGTTGGGAAATCGACGATTGCCGAGCACTGGACGCCTAAACGCGTCCAGCGAACGGAAAAAGGAAGCCGGTCCCCCCATCCGGTTTTTTATAAGCGGCACTGCCGCGAACAATTCCAGGGGTCAATCCGAAACAGGGAGTTCTTCGCAAAATGAACGCTGTTAAACCATCCAGGCTTCTGATCGCGGCCCTTGCCGCCATCGGCCTGTCCACGGCAGCACAGGCTGCCGACACCATCACTGTTGTTTCCTGGGGCGGTTCCTACACCACCAGCCAGGTTGAGGCATACCACAAGCCGTGGATCGCCAAGACCGGTAACCAGATCAACTCCGAAGACTATAACGGCGGCCTCGCGGAAATCCGTGCACAGGTTGAAGCCGGTAACGTCACCTGGGATCTGGTCGACGTCGAATTGGCCGACGCGGTGCGCGGCTGTGACGAAGGCATTCTCGAGCCGCTTCCGCTGGACGAGCTTCCGGCCGGTGCCGACGGCACCCCGGCGAAAGACGACTTCATTGCCGGCACCCTGCATGAGTGCGCGGTCGGTGAAATCGTCTGGTCCACCGTCTATGCCTACGACACCACCAAAGTCGCGGCCAAGCCGGCTTCCATCGCCGACTTCTTCGACCTGAAGAAAATCCCGGGCAAACGCGGCCTGCGCAAGACCGCGAAGGTGAACCTGGAATGGGCCCTGATGGCGGACGGCGTTCCGGCCGACAAGGTTTATGAAACCCTCGCCACTCCGGAAGGCGTCGATCAGGCTTTCGCCAAGCTCGACACCATCAAGAACGACGTTGTCTGGTGGGAAGCTGGCGCTCAGCCGCCGCAGCTCCTGGCCGACGGCGAAGTGGTCATGACCAGTGCCTATAACGGCCGCCTGTTCAACGCGATCGTGAACGAGAAAAAGCCGTTCGACATCATCTGGGACGGCCAGGTCTGGGACATCGATCTCTGGGTCATGCCGAAGGGTTCCAAGAACAAGGAAGCCGCGCTGGACTTCATCAAGTTCTCCACGGACACCCAGCGTCTTGCCGATCAGGCGAAGTACATCTCCTACGGTCCGGTCCGGAAATCTTCCTTCGCGAAGGTTGCTCCGGAAATGCAGCCGCACATGCCGACTGCTCCGGCCAACTTCAAGAACCCGCTGCAGAACGACTTCGGGTTCTGGGCTGACTATGGCGACGAGCTGAACGAGCGTTTCAACGCCTGGCTCGCCGGCTAACAGACTTCCGGTCGGGGGCGGCATACGCGCCGCCCCCGACCGATCCTCAACCCCGGGCTCCGGGCTGTGGTTGAGGATCGGTTTGGAAGGATCTGGGAATATGGCGGCAATCACCGAAAATGACGGCCTGATGCGCGCGGCGGACGGTACGCCGCTGAAGCAAGCGCTCGCACGGGCCACACGCATGAACAAGATGCGTGCGTTCCTGCTGACCACACCATTGCTTGCCTTCATCTTGGTGACCTTCATCCTGCCCATCGGCATGATGCTGTTCCGCAGTGTCGACACCCCGGAAGTCTCCGAAGCCTTTCCGAAGACCATCGCCATCCTGAAAGACTGGGACGGTACCGGCACACCAAGCGAAGAGGTCTATGCCTCGCTCTCGGCCGAGATGTCGGACCCGGAAAACCGTTTCAAACTCGGCAAGGCCGGCACCCGGCTGAATTATATAGAGAGCGGATTCCGCTCCCTGATGAACCGGACGGTCCGCCGGATAAAGCGTGTCGAAGCGGCGCCCTACAAGGACGCTCTCATCCAGATCGACAAGCGCTGGGGTGAAACCGATACCTGGAAGACCATCCGGCTCGCCGGAGAACCCTATACCTACCGCGCCTATCTGAACGCCCTCGACCTGACCCAGGCCCCGAGTGGCGAGATTGTCGCGCAGCCCGAAATCAAGCAGATCTACGTGACCCTGTTCGAGCGCACGATCTGGGTTTCACTCGGCGTCACCCTGGCCTGTATCCTGCTTGCCTATCCGATCTCCTACCTGCTCGCGACCCTGCCTTCCGGCACCAGCAACCTGCTGATGATCTTTGTGCTCTTGCCGTTCTGGACATCGCTTCTGGTGCGGACAACATCCTGGATCGTGCTGCTGCAGACCAACGGCGTGATAAACGACATTCTGGTATCGCTCGGGCTCGTGGGGACCGATGACCGTATCCAGATGATCTACAACATGACCGGCACCTTTATCGCCATGTCGCACATCCTGCTGCCGTTCATGGTTCTGCCGCTCTATTCGGTGATGAAGACGATCCCGAAAGACCACATGCGGGCGGCCCGGTCGCTCGGCGCCAACCCGATGATCGCCTTTATGCGGATCTACATGCCGCAGACGGTGCCGGGCGTGGGCGCGGGCTCGATCCTCGTCTTCATTCTGGCCATCGGCTACTACATCACGCCGGCCCTGGTCGGCGGCCAGGATGGCCAGCTGATCAGTAACATCATCGAATATCACATGAAGAAATCGCTGAACTGGAGCCTCGCGGCAGCGCTCGGCGGCATTCTGCTCGCTGGCGTGCTCGCCCTCTACTGGCTCTATAACCGCATCGTCGGCATCAACAACATGAAGCTCGGTTAAGGAGAAAGACCATGGCAGCCCTTCCCTCCTACGCCGGCCCGCTCGAGCGCTTCTGGTATTATGCCTACCGCGTTCTGTGCGGTTCGATCTTCCTGTTCCTGATCGCCCCGATCATCGTGATGATCCCGCTATCCTTCAATGCGGAGCCCTATTTCACCTTCACGCCGGAAATGCTGGCCTTCAAGCCGGAAGCATTCTCGATGCGCTGGTATCAGGACATCCTGGATAACGAGCAGTGGCTGCATTCGATGAAGAACAGCTTCATCGTCGGCACGGCGGCAACACTTCTGGCGACCTCTCTCGGCACCGTCGCCGCGCTTGGCCTGTCCCGGGCAGACATGCCCTACCGGACCCTGATCATGGGGCTCCTGCTCTCGCCGATGATCGTGCCGCTGATCATCACCGCGGCCGGCCTGTTCTTCTTCTATTCCTGGATCGGCCTGGCCCAGACCTATACCGGCCTTATCCTGGCCCATACGGCCCTCGGCACGCCTTTCGTGGTGATCACGGTGACGGCAACGCTCTCGGGCTTTGACCGAAACCTGATCCGGGCTTCAGCCAGCCTCGGCGCCACCCCGCAGCGCACCTTCTTCAAGGTGATCCTGCCGCTGATTTCTCCCGGCGTGATCTCCGGCGGCCTGTTCGCCTTCGTCACCTCCTTCGACGAGGTTGTGGTCGCCCTGTTCCTGGCCGGGTTCGAGCAGCGCACGGTGCCCCGGCAGATGTGGGCCGGTATCCGCGAGCAGATCAGTCCGACGATCCTTGCCGTCGCCACCATCCTGGTCGGCATCTCGATCCTGCTGCTGGCCACCATGGAAGTCCTGCGCCGCCGTTCCGAGCGCCTGCGCGGCCTCAGCCCGAACTGATTTCAGTATTTTGTATTCCGGGGGCTCATTTTGCATGAGCCCCCTTTACATCTGCGGCATATGGTCCCATTTTAAGAATGGTTCGCAAAAAAGCCTGCGAGACTGAAAACATCTGCGAGACGATGAATGTACCGCGATAATTCACTGATCCCGAAGGAAGCTATCCGCATGGCCGCGCTTGGCGCGCTGTCGGCAGGCCCCCGGCCTTATGCGGATATTGCCGGTGAAGTCCGCCAGTTCGCGGCACGCATCGTCGGTCCCTCTCTCGATTTGCTCGGCAGCTCCATCGAATTGCTGAAATTCGAGGGACTGATCGCTCCTGTCTCCGGAGAGGGGTTTGAGGATAATGCCGAACTTCACCTGACCGATGCAGGCTGGGCGGCACTCAAGGATTACCTGACCGCAACGGTACGGCCCGGCGCGAACGACCTGAACAAGCTTGTCATCGGGCTGAAGCTCCGCTTCCTGCATCTGCTCGGGAAGGAAGACCAGGTCGAGCAGATTGATAATCTGCGGGGGCTCTTCCAGGGCGAACATGCCCGCCTGTTCGATCTCCTCACCCATGAAGAATGGCAGCAAGGCCATCTGCGGGCCTGGATCGAAATGGAAATCGCCCAGGTCGCGGATCGCATTGCCTGGTGCGACCGCATCGTCTCCGAGCTCTAGCCCAGACCTTTCTCTGCGAACGCAACTCTGTCTGCTGGCCTAAGTGGGCTGGTGCTTATGCGGGCCTGCGGCCTACAGATTTCGCCGGGTGAATAAGAATAGACCTTCATCATGAGCAATGAGAGCGGTCTCCACATATTGCTCATCATTTATTTTTAATTTTATATATTTTTTAACATTTACATCTCACACTGCGAATCCTGACCGAACCCAGCTTCACGCTGAAGGAAGGATCGCTCGATGATGATGGCCTTTTTCAGACCGCGCACGGCCCCGGCTCCTCCGGCAAACGGCCTGGCAACGATGGTCGATCTTCGGCCACGCGGCGATTCATATGTCCGCATAGGCCGGAGCGATTACCCGATAAACTGCTGGTCTCCCGCCGGCTTCACCCTCGCTCCCTATACCGGCTCCCTGATCAGCCGTCAGAAAGCGCGGGTGAGCATGCTGGTACGAGACATCCATGATCCCGACGGCCCATTGACCATCGATGGCGAGGTCATTGTCGACGTCGCAGAGAACGGAATTCTGTCCGCCCGCTGGACCGGCCTGCCCAAATACAAGCTTGCCACAATGACGGACTATTATGAGGGTAAGCGGTCGCTCCAGTCGAACAGCCGCCTCAGAACATGTGCTGCCCGCCGGTAACGAAGATTTCCGTCCCGGTCACATAGCTGGAATCTTCCGAGCACAGGTAATGGATCGTCGAGGCCACGTCTTTCGGCGTGCCCATCCGGTTCAGCGGAATGCGCGGGATCAGCATCTCGTATTCCGGAGACAGCATCGCCGTCTCGATCTCGCCCGGCGCCACCGCGTTGACGCGCACCCCAAGCTCGGCGAACTCGTTCGCCATCTCCCGTGTGAGCGAAGATAAAGCCGCCTTCGACGTGCTGTAGGCGGAGCCGGCGAAGGGGTGAATGAAATGGCCTGCAATCGAGGTGATGTTGACGATCGCCCCGTTCCCCCTGTGCAGGGCCGCCGCAAACCCGCGGGCAAGCCGTAAGGGCGCGAAGAAATTCACCTCGAACACCTGCCGCCACTCATCCAGATCCCCGTTCAGACAACCGAGACGTTCCTTGAACGGTGTCTTCGGCGACCAGCCCGCATTGTTCACCAGGGCGTGCAGCGGTCTCTGCCCAAGCAGCTCGTTCGCTTCCTCGATGAAATTGTCGAGGCTGTCCGAGTCCGTCAGGTCGGCGGTGATATGATGGCTCCAGTTCGGATCGCGCCGGCACTCATCCGGCGGCGCATCGCGCGAACAGGTGATGATTTCCCAATTCCGTTCGCTGAAGAAACGGACCGTGGCATGGCCGATGCCCCGGCTTGCGCCGGTCAGCAGCATGGTTTTCTGAATCGTGCTCATGGCGCCGGAGTGTAAGCAAATACGGCGGCCCAAGAAAGGCCGCCGCATGCATCAATTACGTTTGTCACCGAAGCTTATTTAACGGCAACAACCTGGAAGGTTCTCTGCACCCCGTCATGCTCGGTAATGGAGACATATTCTCCCTCGACGAAGTGATGCCGGTCGAACTTGAAGATCGCCTCGTCATCTTCATCGCCTTCCGAATAATCGAACAGCCAGCGGCGGCCACGGGTGTGAACCAGATGACCGTTCTCGTCCGGCTCGCCCTGCCAGAAACGACGCACGGTGCAGTCACTCTTGACCTTCTGCCACGCGTCGAGATCAAGACTGCCATCGGCCGTCAGCGGCGCTTTGAATTCATAGCCGTAGTTGGCACTACCTTCCGGGAAATCCGGATTTCTCGCCAACTCAAGGCGAATGGTACGCACACTCACGAGACTCACTCCTTTATTCAAACGGATGTGGCCGGAAAGCTCAGTGAGCCATCAGAACCGGAATCCGTGTCGCAGTCAAAATATCGTCGGTCACGCCGCCGAAGATCGATTCCCGGAGCCTGCTGTGGCTGTAGGCGCCAAGGACCAGCAATTGGGTATCCGCTTCCCGCGCTTCGGCCTGAAGCCGGCCGGAGATGCTGCCCGAGGACGCATCGAAGGATTTTGCCTGTGCCTTCACTCCGTGCCAGAGCAGGGAGTCCACGAACGTACCCAGATGCTCCTCTGTCAGATCGTCATCGATCCCCGACATCACAAGCACTTTGTCCGCGGTTTCCAGCAGGGGCATGGCATGCGCGACAGCGGAGGCGGCTTCCTTCGAGGCATTCCAGCCGACGGCAACACCGCTGATTTTCGGCATGGTTACGTCGTGCGGCACCACCAGCGTGGCCTTGCCGCTCTGCAGCATCGCCGCCTCGGCGACCGCCATGGCATCGTTGCTTTCACGATCCGCCGGCGCGACCACGCAGATCACATCCACCATCCGGGAACGGCGGGCAACGATCGTAGCCGGTTCTCCCACCAGGGTTTCGAAGGAGACCGTGACGCCTTTCGTTGCGGCCGGTTGCTGGACAACCGGAAGATCATTGGCTTCGCGCCAGCGGTCGAATGCAGAGAGCGATGCAGCCTGCGCCTCGTTCGCTGCATTCTCCGCCTGCTCGATCAGGCCTTCAATCATGGACGCGCTCATGCCCATGCCGACCTGCGGAATCAGAACATCCCGCGGCTCGCGGTGAATATGCGCGACAAAGATGTGGGCGCCATGCGGCTCGGCGATGGCACGGGCCGCGTTCAGGATCGCCGTGTCGGCATCGTTGCCGAGCACAGGCGCAAGGACCGTTTTCAGGGACATGATTCCACCTCGGGGTTAATGTAACTGATGCATTAACCCTACGCGGGGCAAAAAGGTTCCCACATTGACCTAAGTCAAATCTCCGAAGAACGGTCCTCTAAATCGTATATGTCGGGCAAAAAGCGCAGCCCGCGCTGGTGTTTCCGGGGCCTGTCGCTCAGGGATAAAGACGGTCCACGGACCAGGCTTCACTTTCGCCCGCACGGCTGAAGCGGAACCGGTCATGCAGGCGGAACTCTCCATCCTGCCAGAACTCGATGGCAAGCGGCGTCAGGCGCCATCCCGACCAGTATGGCGGGCGGGGAACCGTCTCGCCGGGATATGAACGGTTGGCGTTCTCGACCGCCGCCATCAGGGCCGGACGGTCAGCCAGCGGACGCGATTGCTGCGATGCCCAGGCGCCGACGCGGCTGCCACGCGGCCGGGAATTGAAATAGCCATCCGCCTCTTCGTCCGTCACCCGCGCCACCGGTCCGGTCACACGCACCTGCCGGCGCACCGACTTCCAGTGAAAACACAAGGCCACGAAAGGGTTGACCGCGATCTCCCGTCCTTTCTGGCTTTCCATGTTGGAATAGAAGACGAATCCCTGCTCGTCGAATCCTTTCAGCAGCAGGATCCGCGCTGACGGCCGCCCATCCGCATCGGCTGTCGCCACGGTCATGGCATTGGGGTCGTTCGGCTCCGTTTCGGAAGCCTCCCGAAGCCAGCCTTCGAAGAGTTCAAAAGGATTCTCTGTATCGGGCTCAAACATGGCCGCACCTCAATGTGAAGATGGCAAATCGCACAGAAACGCACCTTCGATCTTTTTATTGCCTTATTGATCACTAATTAAGGATCGAAGATTACTTATCACTAGCGAGCAGCAGCATGCCCTGTCCAGCGCCGTAAGGTCGCAGACGCCGTAAGGCCCACTCAGGGATGCCGCGCAGCATGTGAACACGACATGTGAGCATTGCCGGGAACATTTTCGCATCACGGCCGTTATGCGTATGCGACGGATTTTACGGCCCCGCACGTTATCGCTACGGGCCGATATAAATTGAAGGGGACTACAAATGAAAACTCCTGCCGTACTTGTCGTCATAGCCGCCCTGGCACTCGGGGCCTGCGCGAACAATGGACAGCAGCTTGGAACCAAGCAGACCGCGGGCGGTCTGTTCGGTGCTGTCGGTGGTGCCGTTGCCGGCTCCCAGATCGGTGGCGGCAAGGGCAAACTCGCGGCGGTTGCCATCGGCACCCTGCTCGGCGCCTTCGTCGGCAGCGAGATCGGCAAGTCCCTCGACAATGCCGATAAAGCCGCGATGGCCCAGACCACCCAGAATGCACTGGAAACCCAGCAGGTCGGTACGACCTCGACCTGGCACAACCCGGACAGCGGTCACTCCGGCACGGTTACGCCGACGAGCACCTATCAGGCCCCGTCCGGAGAATATTGCCGGGAATATTCCCAGACGGTGAATATCGGCGGACAGACCGAAGAAGCCTACGGCACCGCCTGCCGTCAGCCGGACGGCACCTGGAAAATCAAGAACTAGGCAGCGGCCTTCCGCTCTGTAATGATCGGGCCGGACGGATTTTTGCCTCCGGTCCGATTGTTTTTCCATATACTCCCGTGCCATGAGCGATCCTTACAAGATATTGGGCGTAAAGCCCGACTCCACCCAGGACGAGATCAAGAAAGCGTACCGTACGCTTGCGAAGAAGCTGCATCCGGATCTCAATCCCGGAAACACCAAGATCGAGCAGCAATTCAAGGAAGTCACGGCGGCCTACGATCTCCTGTCGGACGAGAAAAAGCGCGCCAAGTACGATCGTGGCGGCATGAATACCGGCGCGGGTGCAGGCAGCGGCCCCTCGGCGAAAGCCTCCAGCGGTTTCTGGAAAGCCTGGACATCGGCCCGCAAGAAGCAGTCCGGCGGCTTCTCCGACATATTCGATGACGAAGATGCCGACATGTTCGACGACATCCTGCGCCGGCACGGGCAGGGTGGCGGTGGTTCAGGCCAGGGCGGCAGCGCCTATACGGTCGGCCCGGACGTCAATTACAAGCTGAAGGTGAGCTTCGTCGAAGCGGCCGGCGGTGGCACCAAGCGCGTCACGCTGTCCGACGGCAAGACACTCGACCTGAAAATCCCGCCGGCAACGGAAAGCGGCAAGACACTCCGCCTGAAGGGCCAGGGCCGAAAGGGCAGCAACAGCGGTCCCGCAGGCGATGCCTTCGTCGAGATCACCGTGGAGCCGCACGACTATTTCCACCGGGACGGTCAGAACATCAAAGTGGAGATGCCGGTCACGCTTTATGAAGCAGTGCTCGGCGGCACCATCACCGTGCCGACGGTCCAGGGTAATGTCTCCCTGAAAATCCCTCCGAAATCGAACACCGGTTCAACCCTGCGCCTGAAGGGCAAGGGTATTCCGGCCGTGGGCGGAAAACCTGCGGGAGACCAGCTTGTGACGCTGAAAGTGGTTCTGCCGGAGAGCGAGGATCCCGATCTGATCAAGCTGATGCAGAAATGGGCCGAGGAAAAAGGCTACAACCCGCGCCACAAGATGCGCTTCAGCTAACCACTGGAGCGGGAGCGGGGCGTATGGTTTCCATCAAATACGTCCGCCAAATACGTCCGCTATTTCGCGGCCTCCGGTAAGTCGGGCAGCTCTCTCACGCCGCCTCTCTCGCCAGTGAGGCCAGCAAGAACATCCGCGGCCGGACGGGACAGGGTGTCCCGCTCGGCTTTCGACAGGGCGTCCAAAACCGTTGTAATGGAGGCTGGATCCTCGCTCTCGACCGGCTCCAGCTCTTCAATCGCGCAACCAATCCCCTGATAGAGATCATAGAGACTGTACCGGGCCGGATCGCGCGCCAGGACGAAGCGCCCGTCATCGGTTCGCGCGACGAACTCGGCGGCGAGCAGTCGTTCCAGAACCTGGGCAACCGCATCCGCCGATGCCACGTCATCCATTGCCGCCTGCTGCACGGGTCCCGCCTGCTCCCGGATGGCGGCGAGGGTCGACAGCGCGACGGAAAATTTCCGGGCCGGGCCAAGAACCGGCTCCGCATCCATGTCGCGGGAATGCCACCAGTCGGGGAACGACGCGGCGAACACCGCGCCCAGCAGGATCACCGTCCAGGAAAAATAGACCCAGACCAGAAAGATCGGAATGACCGCCATAGCGCCATAGATCGTCTGGTAGGTCGGGAAGGCGACCAGATACCAGCCGAACCCGAGCTTCAGGATTTCGAACGCAATACCGGACAGACAGCCGCCGATCAGCGCATCCCGCCAGGCGACAGTGCGGTTCGGCACGATCATGAACAGCAGCGTGAAGCCGACGCTCTGCAGCACGGCCGCGATCACATGGTCCCGCACCACCCCGCCAACATTGAGCGTTTCCGCATCCAGCCCGGCATCGGTCCAGGTCTGGCGCAACACGCTGAACGCATCGCTGGTGGTGGTCAGGGTCAGCCCGATCAGAATCGGCCCGAGAGACAGCACCGCCCAGAAGATCAGGAACCGGATCAGAAAATGCCGGTGCCGTTCCACATGCCAGATTGCATTGAAGGTCGATTCGATGGTCGCCAGCAGCAGGATCGCGGAAACGGAAAGCCCGATGATGCCCGCCGCCCCGAGCTGCGATGCGTTCCGCATGAAGCTGTTCAGATAGGTCCGGACGGGTCCCGCGATTTCCGGCACCAGATTTTCGAAGATCGTCGCCTCGATGGCGGTTCTGGCCGCCTCGAACGCCGGGAAAGCGGTGAAAACCGCGAAGCCGATGGCCAGCAATGGCACCAGCGCCAGCAAGGTCGTATAGGTCAGCGCCGCTGCGGACTGCATGCCCCGGCCACGATAGAACCGTTTCAGCGCGAAGCCGATATATTCGGCCAGCTCGGTTACGACGGCGGCGGCGGCGAGGGTTTTCCAGCGATCCAGCCGGTTGGCTTTTTTGCTCATCTTGTCAGCCTATCACGAATGCCTGTAGAAGAGCGCGCGCCCGCTCCGCAAAAGGATCGCCTCACGGTAGTTTCCGCGGCCTCCCGGTCGCCGCATGCAGTTTGCCGCACGCGGCCTTTAGTGTAGGATCGCGCGAATCATGTGTAATATTTTACGACAACCTGCGTCGAGAGGCATCGAATGACTGAACCGAGCCCGATCATGAGTGGCAAAAAGGGCCTTGTCATGGGGGTCGCGAACGACCGCTCCATCGCCTGGGGTATCGCGAAAGCAGTTGCCGCACAGGGCGCAGAGGTTGCGTTCACCTTCCAGGGCGAGGCACTGCAGAAGCGGGTTGAACCGCTGGCCGCGCAGCTTGGCTCCAATATGGTGCTGCCCTGCGATGTCACCGATGACGCAAGCGTCACCAAGACCTTCGAGACGATCCGCGAAAAGTGGGGCAAGCTCGACTTCCTGGTGCATGCCATTGCCTATTCGGACAAGGACGAGCTGAAGGGCAAATACGTCAACACGACGCGGGACAACTTCCTGAAGACGCTGGATATCTCCTGCTATTCCTTCACCCGGATCGCGAAAGAAGCGGCCGAGCTGATGACGGATGGCGGGTCCCTGGTGACACTGAGCTATTACGGCGCCGAAAAGGTGATGCCGCATTACAACGTCATGGGCGTCGCCAAGGCCGCGCTGGAAGCCAGCATCCGTTATCTCGCCACCGATCTTGGCGGCGACAATATCCGGGTCAACGGCCTCTCCGCCGGACCGATGAAGACGCTTGCCGCCTCCGGCATCGGCGACTTCCGCTATATCCTGAAATGGAACCAGTACAACTCGCCGCTGCGCCGGAACGTGACGCTGGAAGATGTCGGCGGCGCCGGCATGTATCTGCTGAGCGACCTGTCCAGCGGTGTCACCGGCGAAGTGCATCATGTCGATTGCGGTTACAACATCGTCGGCATGAAGGCGGTGGACGCGCCCGACATCTCCACGGTCTGACCCGGATAGCGAAAATACATGGCCAGCAATTCCTTCGGTGAGGTTTTCCGCTTCTCGACATGGGGCGAAAGCCACGGCCCCGCCATCGGCTGCGTAGTCGATGGCGTGCCGCCGCGCCTGCCCGTCTCCGAGACGGACATCCAGTTCTATCTGGACCGGCGCAAACCCGGGCAGAACCGTTTCACGACACAGCGCCAGGAGCCGGATCAGGTGAAGATCCTGTCCGGTGTGTTCGAGGGCCAGACCACCGGCACCCCGATCGGTCTGATGATCGAGAACACGGACCAGCGCTCGAAGGATTACGGGGACATCATGAGCCGGTTCCGGCCGGGTCATG
>NZ_CAXBDC010000095.1:0-17759 GCF_963974195.1 uncultured Nisaea sp. | reverse complement strand
AGGATGACAAGTCCGACGCCGAGCCCGCCGATATAGGCCTGTCCCTCGCCGCCGATATTGAACAGCCCGGCATGAAAGGCGACGGCGACGGCGAGGCCGGTGAAGATGAAATTGGTCGTGTAATAGAGCGTGTAGCCGATGGCCTCGTCATATCCGAAAGCCCCGTACAGCATGACGTCGAGCGCTTCGATCGGATTTTCGCCGAGCGCCAGGATGACAAGGGCGGAGACCGCAAGCGCGGCCAGGATGTTCAGGGCCGGGATGACCCCGACATCGACCCATTTCGGGAGCTTGATCGGCTGGCTCATGCGGCTTTGTCACCCTCGGGGTTGCCCTGAGGGGCACCGTCTTCTGAAATATTCGCCATCATCAGGCCGATGCGCTGCGGGTCCGCGTCGGCGGCCATCATCTCGCCGACGATGCGGCCGTCTGACATGACCAGAATGCGGTCGGACAGGGACATGATTTCGTCCAGCTCGACGGAGACGAGCAACAAAGCCGCGCCCCGGTCGCGCATGGCGACGAGTGTGTTGTGGATGAACTCGATGGCGCCGATATCGACGCCGCGCGTCGGCTGGCCGACCAGCAGCAGCTTCGGCTCGGTCTCCAGCTCCCGGGCCAGCACGACCTTCTGCTGGTTGCCGCCGGAGAACATGGCGGCGGCCAGATGCGGGTTCGGCGGGCGCACGTCATAGCGCTCCATCTCCGCCGTGCAATCGGCGATGGCGGCGTCCCGGTCCAGCAGCATGCCGTTGTTGAACTGCTCCCAGCCATGATGCCCGAGGATGTGGTTCTCGTGCGCCGGGAAGGCGGTGACCAGGCCCATATGGTGCCGGTCTTCCGGGACATGGGCGATGCCGAGACTGCGGGCTTCGTGCGGATTGTAGGGCGTCGCGGCGGAGACGGTGCGGGTGCCGCTGATCGAGAAGGAGCCGTCGGAGAGCGGGCGGATACCGGCAAGCGCCTGGAGCAGCTCGCTCTGTCCGTTTCCGGCGACACCGGCGATGCCGACGATCTCGCCCGCGCGGACCGTGAAGCTGGCGGCCTTGACCCGCCCGACGCCCTGGCTATCGGTAACGGTGAGGCCGTCGACATGCAGGACGGTCTCTCCGATCTTCGGCTCGGCCTTGTCCACGCGCAGCAGGACCTTGCGGCCGACCATCAACTCGGCAAGTTCCTCGGCGCTGGTTTCCGATGTTGCCCGGTGGGCTACCATCTCGCCGAGGCGCATGACGGAGACGCTGTCGGTGGCGGCGAGGATCTCGCGCAGCTTGTGGGTGATCAGGATGATCGTGACGCCGCGCTCCCGGAGCGCATCCAGAATCTCGAACAGCCGGTCGGCTTCCTGCGGCGTCAGCACGCCGGTCGGCTCATCCAGCACGAGAATGCGGCAGCCGCGAATGAGCGCCTTGAGGATCTCGACCCGCTGCTGCTGGCCGACCGAAAGCTCGCCGACAAGTGCATCCGGATCGACCGTGAGGCCATAGTCGCGGGACAGCCGCGCCAGTTCGGTCCGGGCGGCCTTCGCGCCCTTGTCCAGCAGGGCGCCGCCTTCGGAGCCGAGCATGACATTGTCGAGCACGCTCATGGTGTCGACCAGCATGAAATGCTGATGCACCATGCCGATGCCGAGATCGATGGCGGCCCGGCTTGAGGCGATGGTGACCGGCGTGCCGTCGACCAAAATTTCCCCGGCATCGGCATGATAGAAGCCGTACAGGATCGACATCAGAGTCGATTTCCCCGCGCCATTCTCGCCGACGATGCCGTGAATGGTTCCGGGCATGACGCGCAGATCCACATTCCGGTTCGCCTGCACGGGGCCGAAATTCTTGCAGATGCCCTGCAGCTCGATGGCGGGCGGCGGCGTGCCGCCGCCCGTCACGTTACCGCCCGCCATGGGCCGGTGATGATCGGAGGTCATGTCGACTGATACGTGGCCGTCAGTACGGACAGGTATTGTCGGCCATGTAGTCGTGCACCGTGATCTCGCCGGATTTGATGCCCGCCTCGGCCTTCTCGACCGCTGCTTTCATCTCGTCGGTGATCATCGCCTTGTTGTGCTCGTCCAGTGCCCAGCCGACCCCGTTATCGCCGAGGCCGAGAACATTGATGCCCGGCTTCAGCTCACCGGCCTGTGCTTCCTTGAAGACCCGGTAGGCGGCGATATCGACGCGTTTCAGCATCGAGGTCAGCATGATACCCGGATGCAGGTAGTTCTGGTTGCTGTCGACGCCGATGGCTTTCTTGCCTGCGTCTGCTGCGGCCTGCAGCACGCCGAGACCGGTGGAGCCGGCGGCGGCGAAGACAATGTCCGCACCACGGTCGAACTGGCTGCGGGCCAGCTCGGCGCCCTTGGTCGGGTCGTTCCAGGCGGCCGGGGTGCTGCCGGTCATGTTCTGCAGAACCTCGATGTCCTTGTTCGCCCACTGGGCGCCGCCGACATAGCCGCAGGCAAAGCGGCGGATCAGAGGAATATCCATGCCGCCGACAAAGCCGAGCTTGCCGGTTTCGGAGGCTTTCGCCGCCAGCACGCCGACCAGGAAGGAGCCTTCATGCTCGTTGAAGACGATGGACTGCACGTTCGGCACGTCGACCACGCTGTCGATGATGGCGAAGCTGGTGTCTGGATATTCCTTGGCGATCTTCTCGATGGCCGGACCCTGGGCAAAACCGACGCCGAGGATCGGGTTGGCGCCCTTGCGTGCCATGCGGCGGATCGCCTGCTCACGCTGGGTTTCGTTGGTCACCTCGAATTCGAGATATTTGACCCCGGATTCCTTGGAGAAACGTTCGACACCTTCATAGACGCCTTCATTGAAGCTCTTGTCGAACTTTCCGCCCATGTCGAACACGACGGCCGGCTTGAACTCTGCGGCATCGGCGGCGGCGCCGATCCCGATTGCGGCAATCGCCGCCAGTACCCACTGTTTCATTATGTGCCATCCCTGTTTATTAAGGCCGTTCAGGGCCTGTTCGCGGATTGCCATCCGTGCCGGTAGTCTAAAAAAGAAAATGGCCGGAGTCCTGCTGCTTTTACCGATCAGTAAAATTGCGGAAAGCCCGCAGATTTCAAAGGCCGCCGGGGATTAGCCGATGAGTGCACCGCGTCTCAAGTCAAAAATGCTGGTTCAGGCCGGATTACGCCAGTGCATGGTGCTTGGTCTGATGGCGACCGTGGTGCGCTCGGGGGATGACGATGCGGGCGCGGTTTATCTCAAGATCAACCGGCTCGGGCCGGGTTTCACCATTCTTGCGCTCGCGCGGGAACTGGATGGCAGCCTGAAATGGCGGTCGCGGACCGGGGACACGCCGGTGCCGGAGGCAGATGCGGACGCGGTGCTGGAACGGGAGCGCCGGATAGATCCGGATATCTGGGTGCTGGAAATCGAGGATCGCGAGGGCCGCAATCCGCTCGAAGACGCGATGTTCTTCTGAGCCTGATCCAGAACCGGCTGTCAGCCGGTTCTGGATCGGAATGATGTTCGTTCAGGTTATTCGGCGTCGGCCGCGACCTGGACCTTGACCATCTTGTCGGGGTCAACCGGCGGCTCACCCTTCTTGATCATGTCGACGAATTCCATGCCTTCGGTGACTTCGCCCCAGACGGTGTACTGACCGTCGAGGAAGCGGGCGTCCTTGAAGCAGATGAAGAACTGGCTGTCGGCGCTGTTCGGGCTCTGGGAGCGTGCGGCGCCGACGGTGCCGCGCTGGAACGGCGCGTCGGAGAATTCGGCGTCCAGCTTCTTGCCGGATCCGCTCATGCCGGTGCCGGTCGGATCGCCGGTCTGCGCCATGAAGCCGTCGATCACCCGGTGAAAGACGATGCCGTCATAAAAGCCTTCGCGGGCCAGTTCCTTGACCCGGGCAACATGCTTCGGGGCCAGGTCCGGCTTGAGTTCGATGACCACGCGGCCGTGGTCGAGATCGATGAAGAGAGTATTTTCCTGATCGCTCAAGGTTTCGATCCTTTTCTGAGTTTCTGGGAATGCGTTTTAGGGAACAGGTGAACCCCGGACTTACTGAGCGTCCGCGGCGACCTGCAGTTTCACGATGTGATCCGGGTTGCGGGGCGGCTCGCCGCGCTTGATCTGGTCGACATATTCCATGCCCTTGGAGACCACGCCCCAAACGGTATATTGGCCGTTGAGGTTCTGGCAGTCCGTGAAGCAGATGAACCACTGGCTGTCGGCGCTGTTCGGATTGCGTGCCCGGGCTGCGCCGACGGTGCCGCGCACGAATGGAGCATTGCTGAATTCCGCCTTCAGCTTCTGGCCGCTGCCACCCATGCCGGTGCCGGTCGGATCGCCGGTCTGTGCCATGAAGCCGTCGATCACCCGGTGAAAGATGATGCCGTCATAGAAATGCTGGCGCGCCAGTTCCTTGACCCGTGCCACATGGTTCGGCGCCAGGTCGGGGCGCAGCTCGATCTCGACGCGGCCATATTCGAGGTCGAGATAAAGCGTGTTTTCAAGATCCGCGGCGCGCGCCGGGCCGGTCAGCAGGACTGCGGTCAGCAGCACCAGCAGTGCGCAAAGGCGATGGGCCATGTATGCCTCCGAGATTAAGCGTTTCCGGCCGCACCATAGACGACCGCGCTCAACGGGCAAGACCGAACAGAGTCTCGGTATCCAGATGGGCTTCGAGATGATCGGCCAGCCGGTCCAGCACGCCATCGATCTCGGCGGTGAAATTCATGCCGGAGAAGTGGGTGGCGCCGAGACCGGCAAGAAAGCTCCGGCGGAAGCTGTCATCGGAGAACATGCCATGCAGATAGCTGCCCGCGATTTGCCCCGAAGGGGAGCAGGCGCCATCCTGATGCGGGCCGGTGCCATCGTCGATGGTGGCGAAGGGACGCGCCCTGTCGGAACCGTCGGTCCGGCCGATATGGATCTCGTAGCCGGAAATAGGCTCCCCCATGGCGGCCCCGGTCATGGCGCTTCCGGTGACGCGGGTCAGGGCCTTTTCCGGAGACAGCACGGTTTCGACATCCAGCAGCCCGAGCCCGTCCGCCGATCCGGCGGGGCCTTCCAGACCGTCCGGGTCATGCACCTTGCGGCCCAGCATCTGGTAGCCGCCACAGATCCCGAGCACGCGCCCGCCGCGCCGGACATGCCCGGCGATATCAACATCCCAGCCCTGAACGCGCAGGTCGGCAAGGTCGCCGATGGTCGATTTTGAGCCGGGAATCAGGATCAGCGCGGCATCGCCGGGCAGGGCGCGGCCGGGCTCCACGATATCGACGGTGATGTCCGGCTCCAGCCGCAGCGGGTCCAGATCGTCGAAATTGGCGATGCGGGAAAGGCGCGGGACGGCGATCTTGATTGGCCCGGCGGCCTCGCGGACCGCGCTTTCAAGGGCAACGGCGTCTTCCGCGGGAAGTTTGCCTGCTTCGGGGAAATAGGGCACCACCCCGAGCGAGGGCCAGCCGGTGCGTTCGGTGACGATGCGCAAGCCTTCGTCGAACAGCGAGACGTCGCCGCGAAACTTGTTGATCAGATAGGCGGCGATACGCGCGCGGTCTGCCTCCGGGATCACCGCGTGGGTGCCGACGAGTGACGCGATGACACCGCCGCGATCGATGTCGCCGATCAGCACCACCGGGCAGTCAACAGCTTCGGCAAATCCCATATTCGCGATATCACCGGCGCGCAGATTGACCTCCGCCGGACTTCCCGCGCCCTCGACCAGAATCAGGTCGGCCTCTTCCTGCAGACGCGCGAAGCTTTCGCGGACAGCGCCCAGCAGGTCCGGCTTCATGGCCTGATAGGCACGGGCCTTGGCGTGGCCCCGTGCCTTGCCCCGCACCACCACCTGGGAGCCGAGATCGGTTTCGGGTTTCAGCAGCACCGGGTTCATGTCGGTATGCGGCTCGACCCCACAGGCACGGGCCTGCAATGCCTGGGCCCGGCCGATCTCGCCGCCATCGATGGTGACGGCGGCATTGTTGGACATGTTCTGCGGCTTGAAGGGGCGAACTGTCAGGCCGTTCCGCGCCGCCAGCCGGCACAGGCCCGCGACCAGCACGGACTTGCCGACATCGGATCCTGTCCCCTGAAACATCAGCGCTTTTGCTGTCATTCTCGCCACGCATTCCCCGTTCATCAATGCAGGCTATACCGCAGGTGATTTTGTTTGTCCTGTTTACGAAATGTTCAGGTTTAACGGGTAAAAAAACACCAAGCACGCGTCATCCCTGACTTCCTCCGGCGGGATCTCGCAGGCAACGGAACACTCGAGCCTTTCGACTTCGCTCCCTCCCTCCCGGCTCGAGCTAGGGCGGTCCTTCGGGACCGCCCGACTTATTTTTCTCCTGAAAATTCATCTGCTTTCAGTGGCTTGCTGGGAAAAGCAAATACAGACCTTTTTTGGTCCTTTATTCTGTATTGACAATCACTCGCAGTAAGCATCATATGCGAATGACTCTCAATTGCGGGTATCGCGCGATGTATGTGTGTCTTTGCAACGGATTTACCAATCGCTGTGTCGACAAGGCTATAGATGCCGGTGCGCGGACGGTTGGTCAGGTGTATCAAAATGTCGGGTGCCGCCCCCAGTGTGGAACCTGCATGAACACCATTCGGGAACAGCTCTCGGCGCGTACGAGCGAGATTGAGATGTCCGCCTCGGATGCCGCATAGGTCCGGGATTAAATACTAACTCATTGTTATATTGAGTGTAATTCGCAATATAGATTTTGCGAACGCCCTTGGAATTATTCTAATCAGTGCTATCTTCGGCTCCGGGACATATATTCTGGAGTAAGGCCTATGAAGGGCGACACTAAGGTTCTCGAATTTCTGAATAACGGTCTGAAGGGCGAATTGACCGCCATCAGCCAGTATTTTCTACACGCCAAGATGTTGCAGGACTGGGGTTTTTCGAAACTCGGCAAGCACGAGTATGACGAATCCATCGATGAGATGAAGCATGCGGAAACGCTTATGGCGCGCATTCTTTTCCTCGAAGGCGTGCCGAACCTGCAGTATCTCGACAAGCTGCTGATTGGCGAGGACGTCAAGGAAATCTTCGAAGGCGACATGAAGCTCGAGCTGGACGGCATTGCCAATTACAAGGCCGGCATCAAGCATTGCGAGGAAGTCGGTGATTATGTGACCCGCGATCTCTTTGCCGAGATCCTCGAGGACGAGGAAGGTCACGTCGATTACATCGAGACGCAGCTCAGCATGATCGAAAAGTTGGGCATGCCCAATTATCTGCTGCTGCAGTCCGACGCGAACAAGATGGACTAACGCAGATCCGGCCACGGATTTGCATCGAGAACCGGGACATCCTGCCAGTCGGGCGGGATGTCCTTTGTTTTAAGGGCAGGCGGTCCGGTGTTTCAGGGACCGGTTGACCTAAGCGTCCACCCTGGCTGCGGCGGGTGATGAGAACGCGGCCTGTGCCAGAAGCATCGTGGCCTGTGCCGTCGCCTGGACGCTGACCTGTTCCATCCACATCCCGAGCCGGGATTCCACCAGATCCATCTGGTGTTGCCGGGCTGCGTTCAGGATGCGCAGGAGCAATTGCTCATCGATACTCAATGGCGCTGTCTCAATCGTGGCGATGGCAAGACGCCGGCGGCTGCCGAGAATCAGGAGTGTCATCATCCGGTTGAGCGGCGCGAGAGCCGGGACAAGCCCGGAGAACTCAAACGCGTCGAGAACGGAGCCTGTCGCGCAACGCCGTTCCTTGTGCGCGTGCATCCATTGCCGCATGCCCCAGAGGATCAGGGTTTCGAATTCATCGAGCGTGGGTGTCGCCAGTATTGAAGGGAGTGGCCCGCTTCCGGTCCGCGCCTGAATCCCGGTTTGTGCTGTCAGCGAATGCTGCACGATTTATCCCTCCCATCGAATGGTCAGGACAGGTTAGTGATTATGAGAATGAGTTGCAATTAAAAGAATTCATCTCAGGGGCGATCAGGCACGGTTTTTCCAGCCAATTCGAAACAGGCCGAGACGATGGTCTGGAGACCGGCCTCCGGACTCCCCAGCTCCACGGACCTGGCCGCGGCGATGGCCGTTTCGAGAAAGCCGTCATCGCGCGCCGTCCGGACGAGAAACTGCGTCAGTGCCTTGCCGGGAAGCTCCTTCGCCGGATTGTTCAGTACGCGCGTCGCGCCAAGGGTTTCGATCCGCTTGGCCGTGACGAGATGTTCCAGGTTCCAGGGCAGGATGGCCTGTGGTGTTCCGGCCATGGTTCCGGCGACCGCTGTTGAGAGCCCGCCGTGATGCACCAGCAGCCGTGCCCTTGGCATGACCTCGTTGAAGGGCAGGGGCGTCGGGCTGATACGGAACCGGGCGGTGGAGTTCTTACGGGCGGATTCCGCATTGATGCCGCTGATATAGGCCTGCACCTGAAGGCCGCTCTGTTTCAGCGCATCCATTGCCAGCTTCAGAAGCGGGTGGGAATGCGGCATGTAGAAAAACACGCCGTCCGCCGTCCGCTGGTCCTTCGGCAGGGGCGTGATGTCCGTCGGCATGTTGAAGGGCGGGACAGTTTCCTCCGCGCGATGCGCCGCATAGGGATCGACGATGGACAGGGTGAGCGGAAAGGACCGGTCGCCGTGAAAGGCATCGCTCAGATAGGGGAGCTGTTCCTCACCGCGCAATCGCAGCATCTTGTTGATGGTGGCGAGCAGCTTCGCTTCATGTTCCCGGGAAAATTTTTCGAGCGACTCCTGCCAGGGCCGGATCGGCGGCATGGCCTGTCCGCCGGGCGGCATGGTGTAGCCGTTTCCGATGGTCAGGGACGGGATCCGGCCGCGCGCCGCGATATTCATGGTCGGGCTGAAATCACCGATCACCAGATCCGGGCGCACGGCCGCGAAGAGACCGCTCCAGGCTTCGAGGCGGGAGGCCAGGCCGATCTCGTTGCCATAGCCGATCAGGTTCAGGACATCGGCGAAGGAATGGGTCGGGACCGTTCGCGCTTTCGGGTCGGACGGCATGTTCCAGCGCGGGATCGGCAGCAGATGATAGCCGTCCGGCAGCTTGCCTGTTTTCGGATCCCAGAAGCCATCCGCGCGTTCGGTTTCCTGCAGGGCGAGGAAAATTTCCGCGCCCCGTTCCCGAAGCGCGCGGGCGATCGGTTTGATCCTGTTGATGTGGCCGAGTCCGGCCCCAAATTCCCACCCGAATAAAATGCGCATCAACCGTTACTTTTCAGTGCCTTGATTTATTTGCATAGTGACGCTGCAGATTCGGAAAGCAAGCCGGGAAAGAACGGAATATGGAACAGCCGCGGCAATTGCCGGTCGGAGAGGAGATCTTCCTCGATCATATAGCGCATTTCGTGCCGGATATGGCGGAGGCGCATCGCGAGTTTAACCGGCTCGGCTTTGTGCAGACGCCCTATACGGAACACCGCCATATTGTTGGCGAGGAGACCGAGCCGGTGCCGTCGGGCACGGCAAATCGCTGCATCATGCTGCCCGAGGGCTATATCGAGGTGATCACGGTATCGGATGCGTCGACGACGCTTGGCGGGCGGGCGAAAGCCCAGATGGAGCGGTATGTCGGCCTGCATCTGATCGCTTTTGGCTGCGCCGATCCGGAAAGCGTACAGGGCCGGTTGACCCTGACCGGCTTTCACCCGGAGCCCCTGGTGCATCTGAAACGCCCGGTCGGTCTGGCCGACGGGGGAGAGGACGAAGCCTCCTTTACCGTCTGCCGGGTCCGGCCGGAGGACATGCCCGAGGGGCGGGTGCAATATGTTGCGCACCATACCGAGGAGATCGTCTGGCAGGACCGCTGGCTGCATCACGGTAATGGTATTGTCGCGCTCCGGGATGTGGTGGTTGGCGTGGAGACTCTCGACAAGGTGGCTGCACGCTATTGCTGGTTCCTGAACCAGGGCGGCCCGAAGCCGCTGAGCGAGCATGTCTGGCGTATTCCGCTCGACCGCGGCGGCGTGGTGATCGTGGACGAGGAGGGGCTTGGCGCGCTTGTGCCGGATGCGGAATTACCGGAAGACGGTCCTCTGATCGTCGGCTACGGGCTGCTATCCGAAGATCTGGCGAAGACCGAAGCCTTCCTGAAGGAGCGCGGTTTCGCGCCGGAGAGCATGGACGGTTATCTCCGCCTCTCCCTGCCGGAGACCATAGGCGGAACCCTGTTCATCGCGGAAAATGAGGAGAAATTGCCCTGGATCGGGGGATAGAGTCATAAAATCGCCAGCAAATGTGTGTAGAACAGGCTCGTAACGAAACGAGGCTGGGTATTGTGGGTGCTGGTGATGATGATCGAGACCCTGAACGCGAAAGCAACGAGTTGGATCCGATGATCGATGCATCCCTGCCGGAGAACCCGGCTCTTCCAAAACTTGAAGGCCTGGAGCGCCGCCGTGCCTGGTGGCACCTGATGGCGCAGGATCACGGGGTCTTCCGCTCGATCTATTTGAACAAGCATCTGGTGCGGGATGACCTGTGGCGTTCGGCCCAACCGTCGCCGTGGCATCTGGAGCGGCTGGCCAAGGCCGGTTTCCGGACCGTTCTCAATCTGCGCGGCTCGGAGCAGGACAATTACCGCTACCGGCTGGAGCGGGAAGCCTGTGAGCGGCTCGGGTTGAAGCTGATCAGCCTGCCGATCCGCTCCCGCAGTCCGCTGAAGCGGGAGACCATGATCGACGCCATCAATGTCTGGGACCAGCTCGAGGGGCCGACCCTGATGCATTGCAAGTCCGGCGCGGACCGTACCGGACTGATGAGCACGCTTTATCTGCACCTGAAGCACGGCGTGCCGATGCGGGAAGCGATGGACCAGCTTTCCCTGCGCTTCGGCCATATGAGGCAGGGCAAGACCGGTGTTGTCGATTTCGTGTTCGAGACATTCGCCGACCGGCATGAGGAAACCGGGATCACATTCCGCGACTGGGTCGAGACGGAATATGATCCCGATGCCTTGAAGGCGTCCTTCCGCGATCAGTGGTTCTATTCACTGATCGTCGACAAGGTGCTGCGCCGGGAATAATCCGGTCAGGCGGCGATTTTTCCGTTCAGCTCGTCCTCGATAAAGGCCCGGATGACGGCTTCCATGCCTTCATCCTGCGTAAAGCCGAGCGCTGCCGCCTTCTTGGTGTTGAAGGCGGGCGGCCAGCCGCGCACGATCTTTTCGATGAAGGGATCGGGCTCCCAGTCGATCCGCCCCGCCACGGCCGGACCGGCGACATTTTCCAGTGCTTTCGCCATCTCCGCGACAGTGAGCGAGAAGCCGGGAAGCGAGACCGTGCGGGACGCGCCCCAGGCACTGGCTGCCAGATTATGGGCGTGCAGTGTGTTCTCGACGATGCTGCGCGGGGAGGCGAGCCACATCTTGGCGTCTGGCGCCACCGGACAAACAGCGCGCTGCCCCTGCAATGGCTCGCGGAAGATCGAGCTGGCAAAGGTGGAGGCGGCCTTGTTCGGCTTGCCCGGACGCACCACGACAGTCGGGAAACGAAGCGAGCGCCCATCCACGAAGCCGCGCCGGCTGTAGTCCGACACCAGCAGCTCACCGATGGCCTTCTGGGTGCCGTAGGAGGTCGTCGGCGTCGTTGCCGTCATGTCCTCGACGATATTGGGCAGGTCCCCGCCGAAAGCCGCACAGGAACTGGCGAAGACCATTTTCGGCGTGCCGTCGGCTTGCCGGAGAATTTCCAGAATGTTCCGCGTGGCATCCAGATTGACGGCCATGCCGAGTTCGAAATCCTCTTCTGCCCCGGCGCTGACAATGGCGGCAAGATGGAAGACGCTGTCCGTGTCGCCCGGGATGGCCTCGGCCAGCAGGGCGCTGTCCGTGATATCGCCGGAGAGGCTGCGCACCCGGCTATCGTCCGTCAGCGCGGCGGGCGCCGGTACGGTGTCGAGCAGGGTCAGCTCGGTGATGCTCTGCCGGCTGCCGTCGGCGGCGACGATGGCGTTGGAATCGAGCAGGCGGCGGGCCAGTTTCTGGCCAATGAAGCCCGTGGCCCCGGTGATGGTGACCTTCATAGGGACCACTCCTTCTTCCATCCGAGACCATCGACGGTCCCGGCTTCCGGTCGGTATTCGCAGCCGACCCAGCCGTCATAGCCAAGCTCGTCCATCAGATCGAACAGGTAACGATAATTGATCTCGCCGATATCGGGTTCGTGCCGGCCCGGGACGCCCGCGATCTGGATATGCTCGATCAGGTCGAGATAATCCTGCAGGTGAACCGCGAGATTCCCTTCCATGATCTGGCAGTGATAGAGGTCGAACTGCAGCCGGACATTGTCCGCGCCGACAGCCTCGAGGATCGACCGGGCCTGGGCCTGATAATTCAGGAAGTATCCGGGAATATCGATGTTGTTGATCGGCTCGATGATCAGGGTTTTGCCGCGCTTGGCTGCGATCGGAGCCGCCTGACGCAGATTGGCTATCAGGGTTTCCGTACAGGCCTCGCGGGAGACGCCGTCGGGGACAAGGCCGCTCATCACATGCAGGCGCGGGCAGTCGAGCGTGACGGCATAATCGAGCGCCTGTTCCAGCGCCGCGCCGAAAGTATCTTCCCGTCCCGGAATTGCCGCGAAACCGCGCTCCCCCGCTTCCCAGTCACCGGGCGGCAGATTGAAGAGCGTCTGCTCAAGACCGGCGTCCTTCAGGCGTGTGTTGATCGTTTCGGCCGGGAAATCATACGGAAACAGGAACTCGACACCCTTGAACCCGGCATCGGCCGCAGCCTGGAAACGGTCAAGGAACGCATGCTCCTGAAACATCATGGATAGATTGGCTGCCAGTTTTGGCATGAATACCCCCTTGGTTGCCGGTCCTTGAAATTGCCGGTTGAAGCGCGGTCCCGCGCTTGATTGGAGACGCAGCCTACAGCAGACTGCGCTGCTCAATCCAGAAACTGATTTGTTAAGGGAGGCATGCGGTTATGGCGCCTATTCTCGGCTGTATCGCGGATGATTTCACCGGGGCGACCGACCTCGCGAACATGCTTGTGCGCGGCGGCATGCGGACGGTGCAGCTGATTGGCGTGCCCGATGGAAAGACTCCGCTGCCCGATGCGGATGCCATCGTCGTTGCCCTGAAATCGAGAACAAATCCGGTGAAGGAGGCGGTCGCTCAGTCACGCGCCGCGCTGAAATGGCTGCAAAATGCAGGCTGCCGGCAGTTTTTCTTCAAATATTGCTCCACATTCGATTCGATCGACGAGGGCAATATCGGGCCGGTGACGGATGCGCTGATGGCGGATCTGAAGACGGACTTCACGATTGCCTGTCCGGCCTTTCCCGAGACGGGGCGGACGATTTTCAAGGGGCATCTGTTCGTCGGCGATCAGCTTTTGTCCGACAGCCCGATGCGGAATCACCCCCTGACACCGATGACGGACAGCAATCTTGTGTCGGTCCTGCAACGACAAACTAAAAATCCAGTTAAGATGATCCAGTTCGCTACCGTCGAAGCCGGTCCGGAGGCAATTTCGGCGGAAATCGAGGCGTTGAAATCGGCCGGAGGTGGTATCGCCATTGTGGATGCCGTTCTTGATCGTCATTTGTTTTCAATAGATTGCGCTCTGACTGATCTTGCGCTGATCACCGGTGGGTCCGGTATCGCCATCGGCCTTCCCGAGAACTACCGGCGGCAGGGTCTGCTGGGGGAAACGGCTGGAGCGGATGCCGTTCCGGCGGTTCCGGGGCATGCCGCTGTGCTTGCCGGAAGCTGTTCCGTTGCGACGCTCGGGCAGATCGAGCGGTTCAAGGCGGACTATCCATCCGTTGGCATCGATCCGCTGCGTCTGGCGGATGGCGAGACTGTGGTGGAAGAAGTGCTCGACTGGGCGCGCGAAAAGATTTCGGCGGGTCCGGTACTGGTTTATGCCAGCCAGCCGGCGGAAACGGTGCGTGCGGTGCAGGACCGTCTTGGCCGCGCGGAGGCTGGCGCACTGGTCGAGGAGGCCATGGCCGCGATTGCCAGGGGGCTGGTCGCGTCAGGTGTGCGGCGCCTGGTCGTCGCGGGTGGGGAGACTTCCGGCGCCGTTGTGTCCGCGCTGGGTGTGACAGGGCTGCGGATCGGGGCGCAGATCGACCCCGGCGTTCCGGCGACGGTCTCTCTGGGCGACGAGCCCATCGCGCTGGCGCTCAAGTCCGGTAATTTTGGCGGTACGGACTTCTTTGCCAAGGCACTGGCGGCCATGCCGTAACCGCTCTGATGCCGGGGGCTAGGTCTGGATTGCGGGGAAGACGAGAGAGACGGAGGTGCCGAAATTCGGATTGCTCCTGATTTCAATCTCCACGCCATAGGGGGCGAGCTGGGCTTTCATGATCGACAGGCCGCGGCCTGTGCCGAGCTCGCCATCTGATCCTTCCGCCGGCTTGACGGGCAGAAACTGGAGAACTTTCGAGAGTTTCTCCGGTGACATTCCCACCCCGGTATCGCGCACCACCATGATAACGGCACCGGATTTAGGGTCGCACTTGCCGATGACTGCGATGGTTCCGCCGGAAGATGTGAACTTGATGGCATTCGTAATCAGATTGCCGAGGACATCTTCAAGGATGGTTTGGGGAATAGGCAGGGAGGGAAACCCCCGCTCGAACTGGACATACAGAGAGACATTTTTCTCTTCCGCCAGTGCCGCATAGCGTTCGACCACGATGCTTGAAACAGCGCTCGCATCTGTCGATGGCGCTGGCCCCGGATCCGGCATGCCCGTTTCATCTCCGTCAAGCAAGCGGTCGCAGATTCGCACCAGGGCCTCGGCGGCATCATGGGCTACCGTTGAGTAGCGCTGATATTGCGGATGGCTGTGTGGCCCGTGCTTTTCGGCCTTCAGGAGATGTGTATAGGCACGCAGCGCATTCAACGCATTGCGCATTTCGTGCGCAATGTCGGCCACGAATTCCTTGTCGCCGCCAAGGGCTGTCTCTGTTTCCGTGCCATCCACAGAGGAGGGAGCATCGGGTATATGCGTCTTCTTCATATTTATACATGCCGTTTGTCATCGGTTCATGGTAACGACACCGCAGCATGAGACTGTTCTTTTATTCGGTTTCGGTGCAATGCATGCCGGTGGGTCACTGAGCGACTGTTTATCAAGCGTTGCATACTTTTGTATTACAACGCAGCCATCATGTTCGCACCGAAACCAAAAAATTTTTATTAATGGGACTCGCGCATGATCGGGGTTCCGCTCCTGCCGACGAGGAAATCCAGGTCCGCGCCCTTGTCGGCCTGCTCCACATGCTCAACGTAGAGTTTGGAATATCCCCTGTCATAGGGCGATTCAAACCCCGGCCATGCGGCCCGCCGGCGCTCCATTTCCTCGTCTGAAACATCCAGATGCATGCGCCGTGCGTCGACATCGACCTCGATCATGTCGCCGTTCTGCACGAAGGCGAGCGGCCCGCCGGCAGCGGCTTCCGGCGCCGAATGCAGGATCACGGTGCCATAGGCGGTGCCGCTCATCCGGGCGTCGGAAATCCGGATCATGTCCTTGATGCCTTTTTTCAGGACTTTCGGCGGAAGGCCCATATTCCCGACCTCGGCCATGCCGGGATAGCCTTTCGGGCCGCAGTTCTTCAGGACCATGATGCAGGTCTCGTCGATATCGAGATCCGGATCGTCGATCTTCTCCTTGTAGTCCTCGATGGTCTCGAAAACCACGGCCCGGCCGCGATGCTTCATCAGTTCCGGCGATGCGGCGGACGGCTTGATGATAGCGCCGTCGGGGGCGAGGTTGCCGCGCAGGACGGCGATGCCGCCATTCGGCTTGAACGGCTTGTCCAGCGGGAAGATGACTTCCCGGTTCCAGCACTCCGCGTCCTTGTTGTTTTCCCAGAGCGTCCGCCCGTTCACCGTCATCGCATCCTTGTGGATGAAGCCTTCAAGCTCCCGGATGATGGCGGGCAGGCCGCCGGCATAGAAGAAATCCTCCATCAGGAACTCGCCGGACGGCATCAGGTTCAGCAGGCAGGGCACGTCCCGGCCCAGCCGGTCCCAGTCATCCAGCGTGATGTCGATGCCCATGCGACCGGCGATGGCCAGCAGATGCACAACAGCATTGGTCGAGCCGCCGATGGCGCCGTTGACCATGATGGCATTCTCGAAATTCTCGCGCTTCAGCACATCGGAAAGTTTGATGTCCTGGCGCACCATTTCGACGATCCGGCGTCCGGCCATCTGGGACAGCACATTGCGCCTGGAATCCACGGCGGGAATGGCAGCGTTGTGGGGCAGGCCGGCGCCGAGGGATTCCACCATGGAGGCCATGGTGGAGGCGGTGCCCATGGTCATGCAGTGACCGGCGGAGCGGGCATTGTCCTGTTCAGCATCCATGAAATCCTGCAGGGTCATTTCGCCCGCACGGACCATTTCCGAGAATTTCCAGACATGAGTCCCGCTGCCGACCAGCTCGCCCCGGTAGTGACCGTTCAGCATCGGGCCGCCGGAGACGGTGATCGTCGGCAGATCGCAGCTCGCCGCGCCCATCATCAGCGACGGCGTGGTCTTGTCGCAGCCGACCAGCAGCACGACGCCATCCATCGGCAGGCCGCGGATGGCTTCCTCGACATCCATCGAGGCGAGGTTGCGGTACAGCATGGCCGTCGGCCGGAGCTGGCTTTCGGAGGTGGAGAAGACCGGGAATTCAACCGGCATGCCGCCGGCTTCATAGACGCCGCGCTTCACCCGTTCCGCGATATCGCGGAAATGGGCGTTGCAGGGATTGAACTCGGACCAGGTATTGCAGATGCCGATCACCGGGCGCCCGTCGAACATGTCGGCGGGAATGCCCCGGTTCTTCATCCAGGAGCGGTGCGCCCAGCCGTCTTTATCGGCTTTTCCGTACCAGTCGGACGAGCGCCGTTTGCCCTTGTCCGGATCGTTCTTGTTCGAATTGTCCCTGTTCGAATTGTCAGCGGCCATTGCGCCGGTCTCCCCCTTGACCATCGTCCGGTTTTAGCGCCGGACGTTTTTTTTCATCTATTGCGAACCGTCTCACCGGTTCGCAACAGGGTCAAGGTGGTGACTGCGTAATGCGGCGGCTCAGCCGTTTTTAGCGGCCCAGTCCGTCAGCTTGGTCATGAATTCAACGCATTCCTCGACCTGGGAGATCTCGATGAACTCGTCCGGCTGGTGCGCCTGCTGGATGTAACCGGGGCCGAAGATCACGCCCGGGACGCCGGCCTGTTGGAAGAAGCCAGCCTCGGTTCCGAAGGAGACCGCGCCGGACTGGTTGAGGCCGGTCAGGTGGCGGATCAGGTCTTCGGCGGCGGATTCCGTGTCCGGTACGAGTGGCGGCACGTCATTGACCAGTTCCATGGTCACGCCGGCTTCCGGAGAGACGGCCTTCAGGGCCGGGTTCAGCTCGCTCTCGATATAGTCGCGGACACGCTGCTCGATGACTTCGCCGTCATCGCCCGGATGCAGCCGCATGCCCCAGCGGAATTTGGTGAATTCCGGGATGATGTTGTGCGCGGTGCCGCCTTCGATGACGCCGAGATCGATGGTGGTGTAGGGCGGATCGAACGGGCTGTCCTCATGCGCGTTCTCGCGCAGTTCGGTCTGGATCTGTTCCAGCAGATTGATGATCCGGGCGGCGAACATGATGGAATTGGCACCGCGATGCGGCTCGCTGGAATGGCCCGGTACGCCACGGACAACGACGGAGAGGCTGCGGCTGCCCTTGTTGCCGCCGATGATCTTCATGCCGGTCGGCTCGCCGACCACAACGGCGATCGGCAGCGGCAGGTTCTCGGCCATGTCCTTGATCAGGCCGCGCACGCCGATGCAGCCGATCTCTTCATCGTAGGAA
>NZ_CAXBDC010000094.1:0-17839 GCF_963974195.1 uncultured Nisaea sp. | reverse complement strand
CTCGGCCTTGCCGTGGCCGTGGCGGAACTGGTCAGCGGCTGGCGCTATGTCGGCGGCGGCAGCGGTATTTCCATGCCGGTTTTCCCCGGTGCGGCCGGGGCGGGCTCGCTGGTCTTCTATGTCATGCTGTTCGTCCTCGCCATCGTCTCGCACATGATCATCCGGGTGATCTACAAGACCCGCTTCGGCCTGGCCGTGAACGCCATCCGGGACGACGAGGACAAGGCCGAGGCGATGGGTATCCACACCAACCGCTACAAGGTCATCGCCTGGATGATCGCGGCCTTCTTCATGGGCGTGGCGGGGGCGATTTTCGGCAACATGTCCGGTTTCATTGAGCCGCTGGAAGTGGCCTTCCCGACGGCGACCTTCGGCATCTTCATGGTGGCGATGGCCCTGGTCGGGGGCAAGGGCACGGTCTGGGGACCGGTGCTTGGCGCCATCCTGTTCCACATCGTCAAGGAAGTGACCTGGACCCATCTGCTCGGCTGGCAGTGGGTCGCGCTGGGGGCGATCATCATCATCAATATTGTCTATTTCCAGCAGGGCATTCTCGGCTGGGCGCAGGATCGCTGGCCGGCTCTGTTCGGCGTGACTGTGGATGAGAAAATGACCCGGGCCGGACAGACGGAGGCAGCGGAATGAGCGGATCGCTAATCGAGGTGCGCGGCGTCTCCAAAAGTTACGGTGGGGTCATCGCCAACAAGGATGTCAGCATCGATGTCGCCGAGGGCGGCATCACCGGGCTGATCGGGCCGAACGGGTCGGGCAAGACCACTTTGTTCAATTCGATCGTCGGCTATCACCCGATCGACGAAGGCTCGATCAAGTTCAAGGGCAAGGAGATCTCCAAACTCCGGGTGCCGGACATCGCCCGGCTCGGCCTGCTCCGGACCTTCCAGCAGACCCGGATCTATTCGAAGATGGACTGCATGAAGAACATGCTGATCTCGGTCTCGCACCGGGAAGAGGGCCTCGGCTCCATGTTCGGCTCCATGCATGACCGGGAGACCGAGGCCTTTGCCGAGGAGCTGCTGGAATTCGTCGGGCTCTACCAGAAGCGGTTCCTGGTCGCGGGGGAGTTGTCCTTCGGTCAGCAAAAGCTGCTGGAATTCGCCATGGCGCTGATGAACCGGCCGAAGGTCCTGCTGCTGGACGAGCCGACGGCGGGCATCAATCCGACCTTGATCAACGGCCTGATCGACCGGCTGAAGCGGGCGAACGAACAGTTCGGCATCACCCTCTTCGTCATCGAACACAATATGCGCGTGATCATGAACCTGGCGGACCGGATCTCCTGTCTGGCTCATGGAGAGCTGCTTGCCACCGGCTCGCCGGAAGAGGTTCAGAACGACCCGCGCGTGGTCGAAGCCTATCTGGGAGCCCACTGATGAGCGACAAGGAAGAAACCGTGAGTGTGACGGTGAGCGAGACGCGCATCAGCGGCTATGGCAAGGGGGGCGTTGAGACAGTCATTTCCGTCGAGGATGTGGTCCGGCAAGTCGAGGCCATCGCCGACGGCCCGGACCAGGCCCGGATCGATGCGCTGGCCGGGCCGGATCCGTATCTCACAATCGACAAGCTGAAGGCCGGTTACGGCAAGATGGAAATCCTGCACGACTTCTCCCTCAAGGTCGGCAAGGGGCAATCCTGCTGCCTGATCGGCCCGAACGGGGCGGGCAAGTCGACGATCCTGCACTCGATCTTCGGCTTCACCAATATCTTCTCCGGCTCCGTCACTGTCGGCGGCAAGGACGTCACCCACCTCTCCTCGAACGAAAAACTGAAGAATGCGGGCATCGCCTACATCCTGCAGGACAAGTCCGTGTTCGGCGGCATGACGGTGGAGGAAAATCTCTGGATGGGCGGCTATCTGAAGGAAACCTCCACGGAAGCCAAGGAAGCGGCGGAGCGGATCTTCGAGAAATATCCCCGCCTTGCCGCCCGCCGAAACCACCAGGCCAAGGTGCTTTCCGGGGGCGAGCGGCGTCTGCTGGAAATCAGCCGGGCACTGGTCATGGAGCCGGAAATCCTGCTGGTGGACGAGCCGTCCATCGGCCTTGAGCCGCGCTTCATCGACATGGTGTTCGAGATCCTGGACGACCTGCAAAGGGTCGAGGGCAAGACCATCCTGATGGTCGAGCAGAACGCCAAGAAGGGCCTGGAATTTGCCGATATCGGCTATGTGCTGGTTTCGGGCCAGACGGCGATGGCAGGCACCGGCGAGGAATTGCTGGCGAACCCGGAAGTCGGGCGGCTGTTCCTCGGAGGCTAGTGGCGGGGAATGATGGCGAAAGGCGTGGCGATCATGACCGTTTGACGCGGAACACCTGCTTTCGCGCGTGATCGCGGACCAGATCGACGGCCTCGCCATTCCAGTGATAATCGAGGTGGCGTCCCTGTACTGGCAGGGACGCCAGATCCGGATGGAAAAGCGCAGCCGCGCTTCCCTCGGGGTAGCGGACGCTTGGATAGACAACCCCGTCCCGGCCCGCTTCCCTGAGGTGTTTTCCGAAGACTTGTCCGGCGGCATGGGAGTCTGGATCAAGTTCCAGTGCGAACCGTTCCCGGTCGAGCCGAAGATCCGCAAGCGAGGCATCGATGTTTAGCAAAAGTTCCCGGAACTGGGATGTCCAGCCCGGCTCTTCGTGCGTCGCGCGCATCAGCCGCTCGTGATGGTGGATGGTCTCGAACAGGGCGACTTCGAAACAATCGCCCGCATAGAGAACGCCGTACTGCCCAGCGGAAAACCGGCTTGGCCTGTCCGTGCTGGCATGGGTGAAGGGCGCCATGAGGAAAGAGGCTCCGGGACCTGAAACGCGCCTCTGTGGCGGCACGAGGTCGAGTCGGCCCACACTTTCCAGAACACGCGGATTGGACTTCTGCTCGGCGGATATCAGAAGCGCCCAGTCTTCGGGGTCGGCAATATCCTCAAACAAATCAATGGGCGGGTGGAGAGACCGGATAATGCGCCGGGCGCCGGTCCAGGCAACGGAACTGACGGGAACGTCCTTCACCAGGCCCCGCGTTCGGCATCGAGATAGTCCCGTACCCGTATCAGGTCGGTCATGTCGCCATGGCGCATCACATCAAGCGCGCTTTCACCGCCGAAAGCGTCGTTCGGCTTGCCGATCCAGGCATATCCGCGTGCCGGGTCGGTGAAAATGATGCGCAGGCTTTTATGGATACCCATCACTGTCGCCAGCCGGGTTTTCTGGTCCCGGCCAAGGCGTCCGGTCTTGCCGGTCTTCCAGCGCGCATAGGTACGGGGGGCAAGGTCAAGCAGGGTTGCCGCGTCCTCGTCCGTCAGATCCCAATGCGCGAACAGTCTCACGGCTGCTCGGAAGAGCGCCGCGCCCTCTTCGTCCGTGATGGGGGCCATGCGGAATTCAGCGGGTTCCGTTGCTATTGGATGCAGGCTGATCATCGGAAATCTCCATATGGCGCAATATAGTATATTTTACGCCATATGGCAATGATATGACTCTGGCATGAAGGACGGGCCGGCCTTGCGGAATGGACTCTAGCGTTCCAGCCCAAGCCTCTTGTGCCAGTCTTCGATGCTTTCCTCCGGATAGGCATCGAAGCACTGGTCATGCACGCCTTTTTCCAGCGGCACCCAGTCCGGCTTTGCCTCGAGCATCAGATGCGTCAGTTCCGGCGCGGTGGGGAGTGGAGTGTCGATGGCGCCGGCCTGCGGGTGCACCAGCTCCGGCCAGCGCGGGTCCCAAAGCCAGAGGGCGGAGCCGCAGGTCTTGCAGAAGCTGCGCTCGGCCTGGCTGGTCTCGCCGTCGATCACGGCGCTGTATTTCGCGATGCTCTCCGCGCCCTCGATCTTCAGGCTTTCGAAGTCGCCGGACAGATTGATGGCATAGCCGCCGCTACCCGCGGTTTTTCGGCAGATCGAGCAGTAGCAGCGATTGAACGGCGTGGGATGCTTGCTTTCCAGGCTGAAGCGGACGGCGCCGCAATGGCAGGACCCCTCGAGATGCATGGTGCAATCTCCCTTGACGGTGTTTCCTCAGTCGGCGCCGCCGGACATGTCCGGGCGCAGGAAGCTGATCTGGGCCTTGCCGTAGCGCCGGTTATCCAGCACATCCAGCCATTCCGGAATTTCCAGCTGCTCCGATTTCTCGCATTCGACGACGATCAGCGTCTCGCCATCGATCCAGCCGCCTTTGTGCAGCCGGTCGAGCGCAGGTGCGGCAAGGCCGCTATTATAGGGCGGGTCCATCAGGATCAGACCGGCCGGACGCGGCGCTGTGCGATGCAGGGAAAGAATGTCGCCCTCGATCACGATAGCCGCGTCAGTGACTTTCAGCCGCGCGATATTTTCCCGCAGCGCCTGGACGGCTTCCCGGTCGTTTTCGATGAACACGGCTTCCGTCGCCCCGCGTGACAGGGCCTCGAGGCCGAGCGCGCCGGTGCCTGCGAAGACATCCACCACCAGCGCATCCGTCAGCACATCGCCGAGCCTGCCGCCCTGAAGGACGCCGAACAGGGATTCCCGTGTCCGGTCGGCGGTCGGCCGTGTGTTCCAGTTCTCAGGGGCGGCGAGTTTGGTTCCGCGATTTTTGCCCGCGACGATCCGCATTCTTGTCTCCTCGAGCCGGGCCGGCCTTGGACGCGTCCCGTTTCATATTCTGCTTGCTTGCCGCGCCACGCGTCGAGGGCTTTCTGTCGCCATCGGCCTTCCCGGGAGCGCCGGATCTGCCAGTGGCTCCGGACCTTCCGGTGGCTCCGGGCTTTCCGGCTCCGCTGACCTTGACGGCACCGCCCGGTTTTGGAGCGCCTCTGGGTTTGCCGGCGCCCGAGGGCTTCGCTGTTCCGTCTTTTCCTGCACCGTCCTTCGGCGCGGGGCCGCGTGTGCCCTTGAACGGCGCTTTCGTCTTCGCTTTCGCGGTGCCGGTCTTCTCCTCGCGGATGCCGAGCTGTTCCTTCAGCGTGGCCTGCCGGACTTCCAGAACCTCGCCCTCCGGCAAGTCGCCGAGCTGGAACGGGCCGTAGGAGACCCGGATCAGCCGGTTCACCTTGAGGCCGACATGCTCCATCAGCTTGCGGATCTCGCGGTTCTTGCCTTCCCGGATGCCGAGGGTGAGCCAGGTGTTCGACTTGCCCTCGATATCCCGCTCGACCGTGACCGAGCCGTATTTGATGCCGTCCACCGTCGGGCCGGACTTCAGCAGGGCAATCGATTTCTCGGTAATGGAGCCATAGACCCGGACCCGGTATTTCCGCAGCCACGCCGTCGACGGTAATTCCAGCAGCCGGGACAGGGCGCCGTCATTGGTCAGTAGCAGCAGGCCCTCGGTATCGAAATCGAGACGGCCGACCGTGACCACGCGCGGCAGATCCTTCGGTAGCCGGTCGAACACGGTCTCCCGGCCTTCCGGGTCCTTGTTCGTCGTCACCACGCCGCGCGGCTTGTTGAAGCGCCAGAGTCGTGTCGGCTCGATCACCGGCAAGGCCCTGCCGTCGACCCGGATCTTCGACTCCCCGGTAACGGTGACGGCGGGGCTGGTCAGGACTTCGCCGTCCAGCTCGACCCGTCCGTCAGCAATCCATTGCTCCGCCTCGCGGCGGGAGCAGAGTCCGGCCCGGGCCAGCCGTTTGGCAATGCGTTCCGGGCCACGGTCTTCGGTGAAAATTTCGCTGAAATCGCTCATGAAGCAGGTCTTACGCGCGGACGCGTCAGGATGCAAACGGCTTGGATGCAATACCGCTTCCCGCTAGGTATGAAGCTATGAAGACTGAACATCTGACAATTATGGCACGGGCGCTGGCCGAAGCGGAAGCGGCTGCTGCACGGGGCGAGGTTCCGGTGGGCGCGGTGGTGACCGGCCCGGACGGCGCGGTGCTTGCCGTTGCCGGTAACCGGGTGGAGGAACTGAACGACCCGAGCGCGCATGCGGAGATCCTGGCGATCCGGGCAGCGGCGGTGACGCTTGGGTCGCCGCGGCTGATCGGCTGCGATCTGCATGTGACGCTGGAGCCCTGCCCGATGTGTGCAACGGCCATCAGTTTCGCCCGTATCCGCCGTCTGGTCTTTGGCGCCTACGATCCGAAGGGCGGCGGGGTCGAGCATGGCCCCCGGATCTACAGCCAGCCGACCTGCCATCACGCGCCGGAGGTGGTCGGCGGGGTGGAGGAAAGCCGGGCCGGTGATCTTCTTCGCAAATTCTTCCAGGACCGCCGCTAGGAGCCTCCCATGCAGCTCAATCTCTCTCCCGATGCTTCCATCGTCATCCTGACCGGCGCGGGTATTTCCAAGGAATCCGGTCTCGACACGTTTCGGGACGCGGACGGCATCTGGTCGAAAGTCAATCTGGAGGATGTGGCGACGCCGGAGGGCTATCTGCGCAACCCGGTGATGGTGCACGCGTTCTACAACGCCCGCCGCCGTTCCCTGATGGACAGCAACGTGGTGCCGAACGCGGCCCATGCGGCGCTGGCGAAGCTGGAACAAGCCTGGCAGGGCAATGTGCTGCTGGTCACGCAGAATATCGACGATCTGCACGAGCGGGCGGGCTCATCAAAACTGCTGCACATGCATGGCGAAATGCTGAAAGCCCGCTGCGAGCGGACCGGCGAGATCTTCGACTGGCGGGATGACCTGACGCTGGAAAGCCGCAACCCGACGACAAACGAGGAGGGCACGCTGCGCCCGCACGTCGTCTGGTTCGGCGAGATGCCGCTCTATATGGAAGAGATCTACGAAGCGCTCTCCAACGCCAATCTCTTCATTTCCATCGGCACTTCCGGCAACGTCTATCCGGCAGCCGGTTTCGTCCAGGAAGCCCGCATGCACGGCGCCCACACGATCGAGCTCAACCTTGAGCCGTCAGAGGGCGCCACGCTCTTCGCCGAGAAACGCTACGGCCCGGCCAGCGAGATCGTGCCGGCCTATGTGGAAGAGCTGCTGGGCGGGATTTGAAGTTCAGCATAGCATCATCGCCATAATACATTTTGATTTTTCACCTATCGAATTGATCAAAGTGAATTCAAAATAATAGAATAACGGACGATTTTTTTGCAAAAAGCAACCGTAAGGCGAAATATGAACAGATATGTCTATGCTGGGACTGTTTTGCCGGAAAGAGCCCCCTGTAATTTGCCCGACAAGCTAGAGTTCAGTGCTATAGCTGATGCAAATGAAGAAATGGTGGAGTGTGCAATGCACATTTTCGCTAATCAGATAATTTGTGAATGTAATTCGAAATTTCCAGTTAATGATTTGTGGACGCTAAGAAATTCAATCGCAGCATTTGCTCAAAGTATTCTTGATGTGGCTGGCTTAAGTTTTGCTATCGGGTACACCGTTGAAATAAAATCGGTGTCATACAATGGTGGGGCGCTTGTTTTTCCGATTACATTTCCGGGGGTTGCTAAAGAATTAAAACCTGGAGAGATGACAGAACTTCCAGTCTCAGTTGAGATATTACGCCGCCCCTTATTAGTTCGAGCATGCGCGGATATTCGATCAGCAATTTTAATTCCAGGGGACACGGGTTTCTTTTGTTATCGTGCTATTGAAAGCGTTGGAAATCAGCTTATTCACGATAAATACATAAAAAATAAAAAAGAATCATTTGATTTTTTTGAAAGAGAATTAAAAATTGAAAATAGATATTATAATTTTCTTAAAGTCGTAGGCGGGGAAGCAAGGCATGGGAAAATAATTTCAATTTCAGGGGAAGAAAGGAAACACTCTGTACAAATTTCTAGAGCGACGATAATGCGCATTGCGGAATGGTATGGAGGTGTAAAGGCTAATTGGGAAAATTCGATCTTACCGGAAATAAGTTTATGAATTTTCGTATAATTTATTTGTACTAGAAAATAACTATTTTTGATTAGACCGTCATCCCGATTAGAAAGCCGGGACGACGGCTATAAGGCGGTAGATAGAGACTATCGAGGCTGCATCCGGATAGCGCCATCCAGCCGCACGGTTTCGCCGTTCAGCATGACATTGTCGATCATCGCCATCGCCAGCTTCGCGTATTCCTCCGGCGTGCCGAAGCGGGACGGGTAGGGCACGGTGGCGGCGAGGCTGTCCTGCACGTCCTGTGGCATGCCGAGCAGCATCGGGGTGCCGAACAGGCCGGGCGCGATGGTGTTGAAGCGGATGCCCACCTTGGCGAATTCCCGTGCACCGACGATGGTCAGCGCATGCACGCCGCCCTTCGATGCCGCATAGGCGCTCTGGCCGATCTGGCCTTCGAAGGCGGCGACCGAGGCGGTGGAGATGACGATGCCGCGTTCGCCGTCTTCCAACGGGTCCATGCCCTGCATGTCGGCGGCGGCGAGGCGCATCATGTTGAAGGTGCCGATCAGGTTGACCTCGATCACCTTGCGGAAATTGTCGAGCGGCATCGGGCCGTTGCGGCTGACAATCCGTTCGGCGGGCGCGATACCGGCGCAGTTCACCAGAATGCGGGCCGGGCCATGGGCCTCGCGGGCTGTGGCGATGGCCGCTTCGGCGGAGGCGGCGTCGGAAACGTCACATGGCACGGCGATGCCGCCGATCTCGGCCGCGACTTTCTGCGCGCCCTCTTCATTGACGTCGAACAGCGCGACCTTCGCGCCCGCTGCCGCCAGTACGCGCGCGGTGCCCGCGCCGAGCCCGCTGCCGCCGCCCGTGACGATCGCGGCTTGCCCCTGAACCTGCATGTCCTGTTTCCTCCGGTGCTTTCGGGTCCGGCCTTTGCTGGCCGGATGCTTGAACGGTATAACGGGGCGCAGTGAAACCGAAAGCCGCCCGCGCGTCCAGCGCGGCAAGGGGATCAATTGCGATGCTGCCCTCGTTCCAAGACGTGCCCCGCCCCGCCCTGATCCTCGGTCTTGGCGGCCTTATTCCGTTTTATGTGATTTCCCTGCCGATCTGGCTGACGGACCCGCTGTACGGCTATGTGCTGATCGACAGCCTGATCACCTATGGCGCGGCGATCCTCTCCTTCCTCGGCGCGGTGCATTGGGGCGCCGCCATGTGGCAGGGCGAGCTGGAAGAGGCGCGGGAAGAGGACGAGGAGGAAATGGACCGGGCGGCCTGGGCCCGCTACGGCTGGAGCGTGGTACCGGCGCTGATCGCCTGGATCGCCACGCTGCTTGGGCCGTTCTTCGGCCTGCTGCTGATCGCGCTCGGTGTGACGCTTGCCTATTTCATCGATGTACGCGCCTGCCATGCCGGTTTCTTTCCGGAATGGTATGCGAAACTCAGGAAGTGGCTGACGCTCTTCGTGCTGATCGCACTCGCCAATGCGGTTGTCAGTGGTGTGACCGGGTCATTCTAGGCCGGACTAGCGGGCCTTCGTTTCGGCGGTGTCCGGCTTTTCATCACCAACCAGCACAACCGGATGATGATCGGTCTTGTTGCGCAGGGGCTTCTTGCCGAGCTTTGCCTCGCGGCGGGCGATGTAGAGCGTCGAGGTGACGATCAGCGCGGCACCGCCCAGCGTATGCAGTCCCGGAATATCGCCGAATAGCCAGAAGCCGATGAAGCCCGCGAAGATCAGCCGGGAATAGTCGAACGGCACCACGGCCGTCGCCTCGCCGATCTTGAAGCCCTTGACCGCGCAGGCCTGCCCGGCGGAGCCGAGAGCGCCGACGGCAAGCATCATTCCCATCTCGGTCCAGGTTGGCTGCTGCCAGACCAGGATGGCCGGAATGGTCATGATGGAGGTCGAGATGATGCCGAAGCTGAAGAGAATGGTGAGCGGGGATTCCGTTGTGCTGAGTTTCTTCACCACGACCACGACAAGCGCGACAAACAGCGTGCCGAGCAGGGCGACACCGGCGGCGAAGCCGATCTCGGAGGAGCCGGGCCGGACCATGATGAGCACGCCGACGAAGCCGACGGCGGTTGCCGTCCAGCGCCGCCAGCGGACCTGCTCGTTCAGGAACAGCACGGCCAGCACGATCATGAAGAGCGGCTTGGCGAAGCTGATCGCCGTGGCGTCGGCCAGCGGCATGTGGGTCACGGAATAGAAGCCGCAGGCCATCGCGCCGGCGCCGAGGCAGCCACGCAGCAGATGGGCCAGGGGGCGTTCGGTTTTGAAAACGGTGGGGCCGGCCTTGGCCATGAAGGGCAGGATGACGATCAGCCCGAAGGCACAGCGGAAAAAGGCGATCTGGAATGTGTCCAGCCGTGCGCCGAGCAGCTTTACCTCTGCCTGCATGATGGAAAAGAGCACGCAGGAGACGACGATCCAGAGCGCGCCTTGCGTGTTCGGTGACAGGGCGGAGAAGCGGGAAGACAGCGATGTATCGGCGAGCGCCATGGGAAATCTGCAGGCGCTCGACCGCGCCATGTCCATAATCTTCGGAAGGCTGTCAGGATACGCTCCGGCGCGTTCTCTACCAGCGCTGATTGCGCATTGCTGCCTTGCCGGTCATGGGCGCGGGTGGCCTTAACGGCTCCGGATGGTCTTGGTCCGGCACGATTTTTCCGTCAGCGTGCTCCGGTTTCGGCGGGCCATACGACAAGGATGTTGCTGGATTTCCAGATCGGTCCGGGATCCTGGAATTCGGCATGCTCCACTCCTCCAAGGGATTTGTAGAAATGCCGCGCCGCCGTGTTCTCGGTGACCACGGACAGGCCGACGCCGTTGAAGCCGGCCTCTCCCATCCGTTGAAAGGCCTGTTTGAGCAGACGCCGCCCGAGGCCCCGGCCGCGCTGGCTGCCATCGACATAGAGATGCTTGATCTCTCCCCTGTCGCCGAAGATTTCGGATGTTGGAGGCCCATAGCTGACCAGACCGACAATCGTGCCGCCGATGAGGGCGAGCAGTGTGCTCTTTGTGTCGTCGGTCGAGGAGAGGGTCTCGATCCAGCCGGGCAGGCGGCGGTCTTCATTCAGCACGCGCACGGCTTCTTCCGGCGCCATGTCCTTGTAGGTCTCGCGCCAGATCTTCACGTGAAAACGGGCAATCTCGACGGCCTCCTCTGCGGTGGCCGTTCTGATTTCGATATCGTCCGGTTTCTCTGTTACTGCCATGGCGCGGGTCCACGAAAATGATGCGATGGCGACTCTAGACCGGCTCGCCACGGAGATCACCAGAGCGGATTGCGCATTGCAGCATTGCCGCTGGCACGAGCCATCGTTATAGGATGAAGGGAATAATCAAGACGCCAACCGGCCGCCAGCCGGGAATGGCGCGATGGTAAGGGATGCGGACAAGCAGGGGACGCCGAGAGACATGACGACAGACAGCACACCGCTCTGGAAGCCGAGTGCCGAGCGGATCGCCGGGGCGAACATCACCCGTTTCATCGACTTCGTGAACCGCGAGCGCGGCGCAGGCCTGACGGATTACGACAGCCTCTACGACTGGTCGGTGACGGAGCTGGAAAGCTTCTGGGACGCGGTCTGGGATTTCACCGGGATTGTCGGCGACAAGGGCAGCGACGTTATCCTGAAGGACGGGGACAAGATGCCGGGTGCGGCCTTCTTCCCCGATGCGAAGATAAACTTCGCCGAAAACCTGCTGCGCCGGCGCGACAACGCGGATGCCATCGTGTTCTGGGGCGAGGACAAGGTGAAGCGGCGGATGAGCTTTGCCGCACTCTATGACGAGGTTTCGAAATTCGTCCAGGCCCTGAAAGCCGAAGGCGTCGGCCCCGGCGACCGGGTCGCGGCCTTCATGCCGAACATGCCGGAGACCATCATCGCGACGCTGGCGACCGCCAGCCTCGGCGCCGTCTGGTCATCCTGCTCCCCCGATTTCGGCATTCGCGGCGTGCTGGACCGGTTCGGCCAGATCGAGCCGACTGTGTTCGTCGCCGTCGAGGGTTATTATTACGGCGGCAAGAGCTTCGACACGCTGGACAAGATAGCCGGGATTCTGGCCGAACTGCCGACGGTGAAGAAAACGGTCATCGTGCCCTATACCCGTGAGGAGCCGCCGATCGGGGATATCGAGGGCGCGGTCAGCTATGCGGATTTCACCGGCGCCTATCAGGCGGGCGACATTTCCTTCACCCGCATGGGCTTCAACGAGCCGCTCTATATCATGTTCTCTTCCGGCACCACGGGCGTGCCGAAATGCATCGTGCATGGCATCGGCGGCACGCTGATCCAGCATCTGAAGGAGCATCAGCTCCATAGCGACGTGAAGAAGGACGACCGGGTTTTCTACTTCACCACCTGCGGCTGGATGATGTGGAACTGGCTGATCAGCGGCCTCGCGTCGGAGGCGACGCTGCTGCTCTATGATGGCAACCCGTTCCATCCGGATGGCAACATCCTGTTCGACTATGCTGATGCGGAGGAGATGACCCTGTTCGGGACCTCGGCGAAATATATCGACGCGCTGAACAAGGGCGGGTTGCAGCCGAAGGACACCCACGATCTCTCGACCGTGCGGGCGATGACCTCGACCGGCTCGCCGCTGGTGCCGGAAGGCTTCGACTATGTCTACCGTTCGATCAAGGCGGACATCCAGCTTTCCTCGATCTCCGGCGGCACGGACATCGTCTCCTGCTTCGTGCTGGGTAATCCGGTCGGCCCGGTCTGGCGTGGCGAAATCCAGACCCGCGGCCTCGGCCTCGCGGTCAATGTGTTCGACGATGATGGCAAGCCGGTGGTCGGCGAGAAGGGCGAGCTGGTCTGCACCCGTCCGTTCCCCTGCATGCCGATCATGTTCTGGAACGATCCGGACGGCGCCAAGTACAAGGGCGCCTATTTCGAGAGTTACGACAACATCTGGTGCCACGGCGATTATGTGGAACTGACCCCGCGTGGCGGCATGGTGATCTATGGCCGTTCCGACGCGGTGCTCAATCCGGGTGGTGTGCGGATCGGCACGGCGGAGATCTACCGCCAGGTCGAAAAGCTGCCGGAAGTGCTGGAAGGGCTCGTCATCGGGCAGGACTGGGATGACGATGTCCGCGTTGTGCTGTTCATCCGTCTGGCTGAAGGCGTGAGCCTGGATGATGCGCTGACGAAGAAGATCAAGGATACGGTGCGCAAGGGCGCATCCCCGCGCCATGTGCCGGCCAAGATCATCGCGGTTGCCGATATCCCCCGGACCAAGAGCGGCAAGATCGTCGAGCTGGCCGTGCGTAACGTGGTGCATGGCCGTCCGGTGAAGAATGTCGAGGCGCTGGCTAACCCGGAAGCGCTGAAACTTTATGAGAACCGGCCTGAACTGGCCGGCTGAACGACCGGTTAAACATTTCGCTCATTGGGCTTGGTTGTGCCGGTGAGAGCCGATAGGCTCTGACCGGGGCATGGGATCGGCACGGTATAACGAAGGAATAGTACGATCTCGGCTCAGGATACTTCCGCGCAGCAGCAGGCGACGGACGCGGCGCTGTCCCGCCGTCAGCTTGAGGAAATCGTGCGCGAGCTCGAGGCCGCGATGGAAGAAACGCGGCAATGGCTTGCCCTGTTTCACCGGGCGCTGGTCTGCCAGTTGCGCCCCGATCCGGAAGTCGTGACGGAAGACGCACATCGGATGAGCCGCTTCGGCCGCTGGTACTCCACCCATCGGGATGACGACATTTTCTCGCAACCTGCCTTTGCCATGCTCGTCGGGATGCATCAGGGGCTTTACGCGCATGCTGCCATCCTCGCCGTGCGGGGCTGGAAGGATGACAGGATTCCGACCGAGGAATATGACGCGCTGCTGCACAAGATCGACAGCTTCAACGAGCAGGCAGGCCGCATGGCCCGCGCCTTCCGGGCGGCGCTTTCCGATCTCGATCCGCTGACCGGCACCAACACCCGCATGACCATGGAAAAAGAGCTGATGCGCGAGCAGCAGCGGATGCGGCGCAGCGGCCGTCCCTGCTCAATCGCCATTGCCGATATCGACCGGTTCAAGTCGGTCAACGATACATACGGGCATCAGGCAGGCGACCGGGTGCTCGCCCGGGTGACCCGGATCATCGAGGACACGCTCAGGCCTTATGATTCGATTTACCGGTTCGGCGGCGAGGAGTTTCTGATCTGTCTGCCGGATACGGCTCCGGAGGATGCGCGCCGGGTCCTCGACCGGGTGCGCACGACAATTTCCGAGACTCCTGTGCCGATCGATAATGCTGATCCGCTTTTCGTGACCGTGTCGTTCGGTGTGGCGCAGCTCGTGCCGCGGCGTAAGCTGAACGAGCTGATGGAGCGGGCGGACCGGGCGCTCTATGAGGCCAAGAATAACGGCCGGGATCAGGTTGTGGTCTGGACCGCCGAGCTGATCTGAAGCGGCACTGCGTATTCCCGGGGCATGGGCAATGGCGGGGAATGAGATTGCCGCATCATGCGCGCTGGGTATGATGACGCGCTTTTAACTTTAATCAGTCATCTCATCCGGCTTAAGGGAGAACCATTGTGGCACTCGACAAGGGCAGAACTGCCGAACTGGACCATATGGTCCGCAAGATGGGCGGCATTATCTCGGTGTTCGAAGTGCGCTCCGATCCGGTCGGAAACCCACGCTTCAGTGCCTTTCGCGTCCTGATGGATATCTTCCATTCAATGTGTGAGCGCTCGCTGCGGGAGCAGAAAGACTTCATCGACGAGATGGTCGATTTTACCGAGGAAGAGCGCGAGGAGATCAAGGCCGCGTTCGAGAAGATCTTCGGCAAGCCGACAAGCAGTCTCTGACGGCCTGTTTAATTTGGCTTACTGAATCTGATGGAAGGCGAAGCCGCCTTCCTCTTTCGCCCGTTTCTTCAGTTCAGCGAATGCCGTCAGGACGGTTTCCAGATCCGACTGGTGTTCGCCGGGATCGACCACCAGCATGGCGGCGCTGCAGGTCAGAAGCGGATAGGAGCGCAGATTGCCGTCCCGCCCGCGCGCTTCGATCGAGCCACGCTCGCGGGCTTCCTTGTCGTAGAAGCTTTCCACATCAACGGCGAACTGCTTGCGTGCTTCATAGGCGAGCTGGCTGATTTCTGTCGGAGGCAGGCCGCAAGCGCCGACAAAAAAGTCATCGCCGCCGATATGCCCGAGGAAAAATTCCTGGCCGGTGAAGACCTGCCGCAAAGTCTCCGCGAAGAGCAGCAGGGCGCGGTCGCCCTGGCGGAAGCCGTAGGTATCGTTGAACGGCTTGAAGTTATCGAAATCGAAATGCAGCAGCGCCCGCGTTTGATCGTCCTCGGTCAATGCATCGGCGATGAAGTCCGAGATGGCGGTGTTGCCGGGCAGCTTCGTCAGCGGATTCATTTCCCGGGCGGTGATCAGATTCTTCTCGTTCAGCACCCGCAGCAGCGATGAATTGTCGAGGAAGCCGGCATATTGGGCATTCTCGACAATGATCACCCCGTTTAGCGCATCGTTATGGCTGTAGATCTGCAGGATGCGCTCCGCCTGGGTGTGAATATCCGCAACCGGGCAGGGGCGGACAAAATCACCAAGCCGCTTGCCGAAGCTGCGGTTCACGATCAGATCCTTGCCGTAGGGCGAGAAGGCATAGGCCTTGAGATCGGCATCCCGCACGATGCCGAGCGGCCGCTGATTGGCATCGAGCACCGGAAACAGGCGGGCGCTTTCGTTGGTGCGGAAAGCGTCGAAAACATCCTGCATCGGTGTTTCGATGCTGAGGGTCGGCACATCGACGATCTGCTCGCTAAGCAGATGCTTGTCCGATGTCTGGGAGCGCCGGTCGCGCCGCCGGGCCGATATCAGGCTTTCGTAGCTCCGGCTCAGGCTTTCGTGGTCCAGCGTCGGCCGGGCAACGAGATAGCCCTGCACCATGTCGAAGCCGAGTTCCCGGCAACTGGCCAGATCCTCGTCCGTTTCCACGCCTTCGGCGATGGTCTGGATGCCGAGAACCTCGAACATGTCGATCAGGCTGGAAACGAACAGCTTCTTCTTCGGGTCGCGGGCGACATTGTTGATGAAGTAGCGGTCGAACTTCACATATTCGGCGTGTTCTTCATGCAGCAATCGCAGCCGTGCATAGCCTTCGCCGAAATCGTCCAGCGCGATCTGGATGCCCTTGTCGCGGGCTTCGCGCAGGGCCTGGGTGGCTGCGCTGTCCTGCGAGATGTCCGATTTCTCGGAGACTTCAAGGCAGAGCTGCGTGCTGGAGAGGCCGAGAGCGGCCATGTCATTCAGGGTCTTCGGAATATTGCGGCCGATCTCGGGCAGACTGCGGGCGTCGATATTGAAGAACAGATGCAGTCCTTCGGCGCAGGAGAGAGTGGCGAAATTGTTCAGGGCCTTGGTCAGCAATTGCGATTCAAGCTCTTCCACGACGCCGTTCTCGGCAGCCAGATCAAACAGCTGGGCAATGCTTTTGAAGCCTAACGTGTCCGTGCCGCGCAACAGGGCCTCGAAGCCGTGCGTCAGGCCGGTGTCGAGGTGGACGATTGGCTGAAACGCGTGGCTGACCCCGTGAACTATATCTTCCAGAGGCGGGAATGCTTCAACAATCTCGACACCGAGAGCAGGCGTTGCAACTGCTGAGTTCATATCAAGCACTAAAACTCGCCCTGAGGACTGAAGATGCGGATATTACTGTGCTTTCTATTTCATTCCGAGGAATTTTAAATCCTTTTGTATGTGAATGTTAAATGAATGAAATCTAAGAACTCTGTTTGTTTTTTGGAAAATTTTACTTATCAACGCTGCCTGTTTCCCGGGCAATTGCTCTCCAGCCAATATCCCGGCGGTAGAAACCGTGCGGCCATTTGATGGCTTTGACCGTCTCGTAGGCCCGGGCCTGGGCAGCGGTAACGCTCTCTCCCAGGGCGGTCACGACGAGCACGCGGCCGCCGGTGGCGAGCAGAACGCCCTTGTCCGTGCGGGCGGTGCCGGCATGGAACGTGGTCACGGTGTCACTGTCCGGCGCGAGTTCGGCGATCAGCGTGCCTTTCTCGTAGGTATTGGGATAGCCCTTCGAGGCGAGCACGACGCAGAGCGCACTCTCCGGCCGCCAGCGCAGGGTGATATGGTCGAGCTGACCGTCCGCAGAGGCAATCAGTGCCGGCAGGATGTCGCTCATCAGCCGCATCATCAGCGCTTCGCATTCGGGATCGCCGAACCGGACATTGTGTTCGATCAGCTTGGGGCCGTCCTTCGTGATCATCAGCCCGGCGAACAGCACGCCCTTGAAGGGCATGCCCTCGGCCGCCATGCCGTCGACGGTCGGCTGGACAATTTCCTTCATCACCCGCTGGACCATGGCCTCATCCATCACCGGGGCGGGTGAATAGGCACCCATGCCGCCCGTGTTCGGTCCGGTATCGCCATCGCCGACAGCCTTGTGGTCCTGGGCGGTGGCAAGCGGCAACGCGGTCTTGCCGTCGCAGAGTGCGAAGAAGCTGGCTTCCTCGCCGATCAGGCATTCCTCAATCACCACTTCTTCACCGGCCGCACCGAAGGCGCCACCGGCGAGGGCATCCTCAAGGGCGGAGATCGCTTCATTGACGGTCTGGGCGACGGTCACGCCCTTGCCGGCAGCCAGCCCGTCCGCCTTGATGACGATGGGGGCGCCCATTTTCGTGACGTAGTCCTTCGCCGCTTCCAGATCGGTGAAGCGGGCATAGGCGGCGGTCGGGATATTGTGCCGGTCGCAGATCCCCTTGGTGAAAGCCTTGGAGCCTTCGAGCTGGGCGGCGGCGGCGCTCGGCCCGAAGGCCTTGATGTCAGCATCTTCCAGCTTGTCCACCAGACCGGCGACGAGCGGCGCTTCCGGGCCGACCACGACGAAGTCGATGGCCTGCTCCCTGGCGAAACGCACCACACCGTCGACATTCTCGGCCTTTACCTCGACGCATTCGGCGACAGTGGCGATCCCGGCATTACCCGGCGCGCAATAAAGCTGATCGCAAAGCGGAGAAGCCGAAATGGCCCAGCACAAGGCATGTTCCCGCGCACCCGATCCGACGACCAATA
>NZ_CAXBDC010000093.1:0-18332 GCF_963974195.1 uncultured Nisaea sp. | reverse complement strand
CTCGGACGCGGCGCCTCCGGCGTGCGCTGGGAGGTGATCGAGCTGATCGAGGCCATGCTGCGCGCCCGGGTGACACCCATCGTGCCGAGCCAGGGGTCCGTCGGCGCCTCCGGCGACCTCGCCCCGCTGGCCCATATGGCGGCGGTGCTGATCGGTGAGGGCAAGGCCAAATACAAGGGCCGGATCATGCCGGGCAAGGAAGCGCTGGATGCTGCCGGACTGGCTCCAATCGAGCTTGGCCCGAAAGAAGGCCTCGCTCTGATCAACGGCACCCAGTTCTCCACCGCCTACGCGCTGGTCGCCCTGTCCCATGCCTGGCGCAATGTCGAGGCAGGCGTTGTCGCGGCAGCGCTTTCCACCGACGCCATCATGGGCTCCACCGCGCCCCTGCATCCTGCCATTCACGCCCTGCGCGGCCAGCCAGGCCAGATCGACGTCGCCGCCGCCATGCGGGCGCTGATGGATGGCTCCGAGATCCGCGAGAGCCACCGGCACGGCGATACCCGCGTGCAGGACCCCTATTGCATCCGCTGCCACCCGCAGGTCTCCGGCGCCGCCATCGACATGATGCGCCATGCCGCCCGCACGCTTGAGATCGAAGCCAACGCGGTGACCGACAATCCGCTGGTGCTGGTCGAGGACGGCCGGATCATTTCCGGCGGCAACTTCCACGCCGAGCCGGTCGGCTTCGCCGCCGACCAGATGGCCATCGCCATCGCCGAGATCGGCGCCATCGCCCAGCGCCGCGTCGCCCTCATGGTCGACCCGGTGCTGTCCTTCGACCTGCCGGCCTTCCTGACGCCGGAGCCGGGGCTGAATTCCGGCATGATGATCGCCGAGGTCACCACCGCCGCCTTGATGAGCGAAAACAAGCATCTCGCCACCCCCTGCTCAACGGACTCAACGCCGACCAGCGCCAATCAGGAAGACCATGTCTCCATGGCGGCCCACGGTGCCCGGCGGCTGATGCGGATGAACGACAACCTGACCCGGATCATTTCCGTCGAGCTGCTCTGCGCCGCGCAGGGTGTGGAATTCCGCGCCCCACTGAAAACCAGCGCCGCCCTGCAGCGCGTCGTCGCCGCCATCCGCACCGTCTCGCCGACCTTGACCGATGACCGCGAGATCGCCGTCGACATCGAGGCTGTCGCCGGACATATCCTCGACAAATCCATCGCGGAGGCCACCGAGCACGGCCCGCTGATGGGTCTTTCCGCCCGCTACTAGACCGGAGCCGCAGCCATGAATGATCCCCGCAAGAATGCCCGCGACATCTTCCCGCCAACCGGACCGGAGCTGAACGCCAAGCACTGGACCACCGAAGCACCGTTGCGAATGCTGATGAACAATCTGCATCCGGACGTGGCCGAAAACCCGCATGAGCTGGTGGTCTATGGCGGTATCGGCCGGGCCACCCGGACCTGGGAGGATTTCGACCGCATCTGCGCCAGCCTGAAGGATCTGGAAGAGAACGAAACCCTGCTGGTGCAGTCCGGCCGCCCGGTTGGTGTGTTCCGAACCCATGCTGACGCGCCACGCGTGCTGATCGCCAACTCCAACCTGGTGCCGCACTGGGCCACCTGGGAGCATTTCAACGAGCTCGATCGCAAGGGCCTGATGATGTACGGCCAGATGACGGCCGGCTCCTGGATCTATATCGGTAGCCAGGGCATCGTGCAGGGCACTTATGAGACGTTTGTCGAAGCCGGACGCCAGCATTATGGCGGCGATCTGAAAGGCAAATGGATCCTGACCGGCGGGCTTGGCGGCATGGGCGGTGCCCAGCCGCTCGCGGCCGTCTTTGCCGGGGCCTGCTGCCTTGCCGTTGAATGCGATGAAACCCGGATCGATTTCCGCATCCGCACCGGCTATGTCGACGAAAAAGCCACCAGCCTTGATGAAGCTCTGGAGATGATCGCGCGCTGGACGGCGGCGGGCGAAGCCAAGTCCGTCGGGCTGCTCGGCAATGCCGCCGATATCTTCCCTGAACTGGTCAAGCGCGGCGTCCGCCCGGACATCGTCACCGACCAGACCTCGGCGCATGACCCGATCAACGGCTACCTGCCCCAGGGCTGGACGGTCGCCGAATGGCGCGCCAAGCGGGAGAGCGATCCGAAGGCGGTCGAGAAAGCCGCCCGCGCCTCGATGAAGCTTCACGTCGCCGCCATGGTGGATTTCTGGAACCAGGGCGTGCCGACACTGGATTACGGCAACAACATCCGGCAGGTGGCGCTGGAGGAAGGGCTGGAGAACGCCTTCGCCTTCCCCGGCTTCGTGCCTGCCTATATCCGCCCGCTATTCTGCCGCGGCGTCGGCCCGTTCCGCTGGTGCGCCCTCTCCGGCGATCCGGAGGATATCTACAAGACCGACGCCAAGGTGAAGGAGCTGATGCCGGACGACACGCATCTGCATAACTGGCTCGACATGGCGCGGGAGCGGATTTCCTTCCAGGGGCTTCCGGCGCGGATCTGCTGGGTCGGCCTCGGCGACCGGCACCGGCTCGGGCTCGCCTTTAACGAGATGGTCCGTACCGGCGAGCTGAAAGCTCCGGTGGTGATCGGCCGCGATCATCTCGACAGCGGCTCCGTCGCCTCCCCGAACCGGGAAACCGAAGCGATGAAGGACGGCTCCGACGCCGTGTCCGACTGGCCGCTGCTGAACGCTCTCCTGAACACCGCCTCGGGCGCCACCTGGGTCTCGCTGCATCATGGCGGCGGTGTCGGCATGGGCTTCTCCCAGCATTCCGGCATGGTCATCGTCTGCGACGGCACCGAGGACGCCGACCGGCGGCTGGAGCGGGTACTCTGGAACGATCCGGCGACCGGCGTCATGCGGCACGCCGATGCGGGTTACGAGATCGCCATCGATTGCGCCCGGGAGCACGGCCTCAACCTGCCTTCCATCCGGTGATGGAAGACGGGACAGAGACAACCGGCTTTATCGTCGGCGAAGCGCCGCTGACCTGCGAACGGCTGGTGGCCGCGGCGCGCAATGCCACCTCTTTCAGCCTTGCGCCCGCCGTACAGGAGCGTATCCGCGAAGCCCGGCAGGCGGTGGACCGGATCGCCGCCGGGGATGCCCCGGTCTACGGTATCAACACGGGCGTCGGCTCGCAGAAAGAACACAAGGTCAGCGCGGACGAGGCCGCCGCCTATAACCGCCGGCTGATCCGGGGGCACGGCACCCGCGTGCCCGGCCCGACGGCCGAGCCGGACGTGGTCCGGGCAACCATCATCGTGCTGCTGCATGAACTCGCCTCGGGATCGTCCGGCGCGTCGCTGGAGCTGGTCGAGCTGATGGCAGAAATGGCCTCCGCGCACGAGATGCCGAACATCGACACCAGCGGCTCGATCGGCGCCTCCGACCTCGTGCCGCTGTCCCAGATCGCGGACTGGGCCCTGTCGCACCCGAAAGCGGTCGAACAGGGATTGCCCTTTCCCAAGGACGCGCTTGCGATGATCAATTGCAACGCGCTCAGCCTGGCCAGTGGCGCGCTCTGCATCACCGAGCTTTCCGAGCTGATGCGCGGCTTCGATCTGGCCGCAGCGATGACCATGGAAGGCTTCCGCTGCAATCTCGACGCGATCTCCGAGCCGGTGAATTCCGTGCATCGCCGCCGGGGGCAGGCCCGCTCCGCCGCCCGCATGCGCGAGGCTTTGGCGGACAGCGTTCTCTGGCAACCGGGCGCCGCCCGGTTCCTGCAGGACCCGCTCAGCTTCCGCAATGCCAGCCAAGTGAACGGCGCCGGCATCGAATGCGCGAGCTGGCTGGAACAGGTCTGGGATGACGAGCTGGCCGGAACGGTCATCAATCCACTGGTCAATATCGGCCCGAATGCCGCCTATTCGCACGGCAACATGGACACCACCCGGATGACGCTTGCCCTCGACGGCATGCGGCAGGCACTGGCGAAAATGGCGGATCTGGCGGGCGAGCGGGTTCACAAGCAGCAATGGCCAGCCTTCTCCGGCCTCCCCATTGGATTGGCCGAAGCAGATTCAGCCGTCGGCGGCGTTCAGTTCCTCAATCTCGGGCATATCACCGCCTCGCTGATCACCTCGGTCAAGATCTGGGCACAGCCGCACCTGCTGCATCCGTCCGGACAGGTGGCGGACGGGGTGGAGGATACCGCCAGCAATGCCGTCCATGCCGTGCATGAGCTGGCCCGGCAGATCGATGCCTGCTGGAAGATCATCGGACTTGAAATCGCGGTGGCCTGCTGGGCGGTGCACCGGCGGCGCATTCCAGCTGCGGATCTGGGTGCGGGTCTGCGAACCCTCTACGAGAATTGCGTAGCCACCCTGCCAATCGGGCATGAAGGCGAAGAGGTCTTCCGCCTCGCCGAAACCATCGCTGTTGTGCGGGATTTCGCCTCCGGAATGGAGCAACCGGCCCGGCCGGTCACGCAATAGTGCATTTGCGACATCACCGAAGCTGACCAGTTTGCCAGAAAGTGAAATGATTTCCGGACACGGCAAGAAGAGAGTCCAGCATGAGTGTTGATACCGGCAGCCGTCGGCTGACCCGTCCGATTCCCGTCTATCTGCCATGGACGGACAGAACCGGACGGACATCGACACTGAAACTGACCGCCTTCCTTGCCCTGCTCGCCCCGGCCCTGCTGCTGATCTTCCACAGCCTGAGCGGCACGCTCGGCCCGCGCCCCTGGGAAGAGGCGATCCATCGGGTCGGCTGGTGGTCCGTGGTCTTTCTGCTGGCGTCGCTTGCCGTCACGCCATTACGCCGGGCACTTCGCTGGAACGCTCTGATCACGGTACGCCGGATGGTCGGCGTCAGCGTCTTCCTCGCCGTGGCGTTGCATCTGCTGCTCTATATGGGCCAGCAATCCTGGGACCTGCTTAAAGTCGCAACCGAGATTGTCCTGCGCTACTACCTCGCCATCGGCTTCGTCGCCCTGCTTGGACTTGCCGCTCTTGCCGCGACATCGACGGACGGCATGACACGGCGCCTCGGCGGCAAACGCTGGCAGCTCCTGCACAAGCTAGTCTATCCGATCGGCCTGCTGGCTCTGGTGCATTTCTTCCTGCAATCCAAGAGTGACGTGACCGAGCCAATCCTGTTCAGCGGACTGTTCGTCTGGTTAATGCTGTACCGCGTCTGGCGCTGGCGTCTGGGCGATCCGTCCGTTGCCGGGCTGTTCATCATCGCCGTCGGCGCCGCCCTGCTGACCGGCCTGGGGGAAAGCATCGGCATCTCGCTGAAACACAACGTTCCGCTCCCGGTCATGCTGGCATCGCAGTTCGACCTCGGGATCGGCATCAGGCCGGTCTGGTGGGTATTGCTCGCCGGTCTTGCCGTGATGGTGGTATCGGCCATCAGGCAGTATCAACGGCAGCTTGCTTCCGCCTGAACTGGTCTAGGCTGGCAGGGTCCAGTCATTCGCAAAGGGCTTTTCAAGAGCCCGGGCGACCAGCTCCAGCCGGTCCTGACCATAGAACGGATCGCCATCGACGACATAGGTGGGAGAGCCGAAGAAGCCCCGGTCGATGGCTTCCTTCGTATTGGCACGGTGTTGTGCATCGATCTGCTCCGCCCCCGCGGCCTCGAACAGTGCCGGGCCGTCGAGCCCCACCGATGCGGCAATGGCAAAGAGCGTCTCGCGGTTCGACAGGTCCGCATCCCCGGCCCAGTGCGCTTCCAGAAAACCATGCGCCAGCCGGTCCGTCGCCGCCCCGGTCTCCCCGCGGGCGATCAGCATCCGGTTCGCCATGTCGTAGGATTCATGATGGTAGGTTGGCCGCCGCTTGATCGTCGGCACGCCACGATATTCCGCCCAGCGGCCGATCTCCCGGCCGAACCAGTACGAACTATACGTCGTCTCGCGCACCCGTTCCGCATTGCCGCGCGCCGCCACCAGATCGCGCAGGAAGAACGGCCGATGCACCACCACGGCGCCCGCCTTCGCCGCGATCTCCTGAAACAGGGCAGAGCCGATATAGGCGTAACCGGAATAAGCCGCGTAAAAATATTCGATGCGTTTCATGGAGTGCCCTGAATCTCGGTTAAGGACAAACAGCCTACCCGGCAATACGCCCCGCTTCGAGAGGGTTTAAACGCGAACGGCCGGCAGCGTATGCGACCGGCCGCTGATTCAAGTCCCGCCTGATCTAGCCGATCAGGCCGCCATCATTGCGCCGGATGGCCACCACGCAGGAGCGCGGAACCGTGTCGCCGCCGCGCGGGAAGTGGCTGTCGCCCTTCTCGCCCGGATGCTGGATGCCGACGAAAACAGTCTTCCGGTCCGGGCTCCAGGTGATGCCGGTCACCTCGCATTCCTTCGGGCCAACCAGGAAGCGCTTGATCTCGCCGGTTTCCGGATCGCCGACCAGCATCTGGTTGTTGCCCATCCCGGCGAAATCGCCTTCGTTCTTGTAACTCCCGTCCGTCTGGATCCAGAGCAGGCCGGTGCTGTCAAAGGCGAGCCCGTCCGGTGAGTTGAACATGTTGTCAGCAGTGACGTTTCCGGAGCCCGCATAGGCGTCGGAATGCACTGTCGGGTTACCGGCCAGGACAAACAGGTTCCAGTCAAAACCGGCCGCCGTATGGTCGCCGCCCTTCGGCTGCCAGCGCACGATCTGACCGTAATTGTTCTTCTCGCGCGGGTTCGGGCCAGTAGCCGGAGTCTCGTCTCCGCCGGCATTGGTCTTCACGCCCCGGTTCTTGTTGTTGGTCAGGCAGCAATAGACTTCGGCCTTGTGCGGATGGGCAGAAACCCATTCCGGCCGGTCCATCGTGGTGGCACCGGCCTTCGAGGCCGCAATCCGCGTGTGGATGCAGATCTCTGCTTCGGACATACCCGTCACCTCCGGCGTCAGGGCAAGCCATTCTCCGCTGCCATCCTCGTTGAATTTGGCAACGAACAGATCGCCATTCTCAAGCAGGCCGGAATTATCACCGCCAACCGCATAAACGCCGTCCGAGACGAACTTGTAGAGGAACTCGCCGCGCTCATCGTCCCCCATATAGACGACGATCCGGCCATCTGCCGCGACCACGACTTCCGCGTTCTCATGCTTGAAGCGGCCAAGGGCGGTGCGCTTTTTCGGCGTCGATGCCGGATCCATCGGATCGATCTCGACAACATAACCGGCCCGGTTCGGCTCATGCGGATGTTTGAAGATGTCGAACCGCTCGTCGACTGTAGCCCAGGCATAGCCCCAGTCCTCGGTCTTCACGCCATAACGGGACAGCTCCGCGCTCGGCTTGTAATTCGCATCGCTGGAGGAGAAGTAGCCGTTGAAGTTTTCCTCGCAGGCAAGATAGGTGCCCCACGGCGTCCGGCCGTTACCGCAATTGTTCCAGGTGCCCAAAGACCTGGTGCCGCTCGGGTCGGCCTTGGTCTTCAGCAGATCGTGACCGCGCGCCGGGCCGGTGATCTCCATCGGGCTGTCGGCGGTAATCCGGCGGTTGAGCGGGGAATCGACCACCGTCACCCATTTGCCCTCCTGTTCGACGACTTCCATGACGGACACGCCATGCGCAGCCTTGCCCTTGCGCACATCGTCGGCGTTTTCGGGCTTCTTGCTTTCGCGATTGCCATACATGATCGGGCGGTTCGTATATTCATTGTTCACGGCAAGCACGTGCCGGTTGCCATCGACAAACAGCGCCATGCCGTCGTTATTGTCGCCAAAAGCAAGCTCCTGGCTCTCGGCGGTGCCCCGGGTCGCATCGTCAAAAGCAACGCCCTTGGACCAGAGCGGATCGCCCCACGAGATCACGAGATCCCAGCTGTAGCCTTCCGGCACCGTGATGGTGTCTTCGGTATTTGCGGCTACCTGCCTGAAAGACAGACGCGATGCGGCCTGCGCCGGTGTCAGTGCCGAGGTGCCCATCAGGAAGCTGGTCGCCCCGAACACAGTCAGCGCCCCCAGAAAGCCACGGCGGCTCATCGCCTTATCGGCGACAATATCGAAACCGCAGACATCCGGGCCCGGGGACGTCACCTCGTCCCAATCGTCAAAGGAAAGCTCATGGTCGGCCGCCGTCGCGGCCTCACGGATCAGGTTTGTCATATCTCACCTTTTGCTGCGTTCTTTCGGGGACCCGCCGCATTCCGGCCGGACCTTCCCGGTGGCTGCATTGTCACGACGCTGGAGCGTCTGTTTGCAGCTTCAGGTTACGCATTCGCTGTTGTGTAAATATGACACCGTGCGATCAAATTCGCCGGGCTGCCCAGCCTCTATCACAAGAGTGGGCGTCAGGCAGGTCAGCCGCGTTGCCGGGCCGCATGCTCCGCCAGAACCGTATCGATCTTGCTCTGCAGCTGGGACAGGGAGACCGGTTTGGCGATATAGCCGTCGACCCGTAATTCCTTGGCCTTGAGCACCGTGTCGACCTCGGCATCGGCCGTCAGGAAAACCACGGGTAAATTAGCGACTTCATGCGTTTTCAAGCTGCGGAGAGTCTGGAGAAACTTCAGCCCGCCCATGGGTTCCATATGGATGTCGCAAAGGATCAGGTTGGGGCGGACCCGCAATAGCTCCTTCATGCCATCGACACCATCCGACACCTCGTAGATCGAGGAAAAGCCAAGCTGACGGAGCAGCCGAACGATGATCTTTCGTATGTGAAGCTCGTCCTCAAGCACGAGGACGCTCATCATGTCGTATTGCAGCTTGCCGGTAGCCATCAGCCTTACCCCGTCGTTAGAAAATCCGTTGCACCGTCTCATTGAACTCCGTGAGCGTCGGCTCAAGAAGTTCCGCCATTATTCCCGCCATGACATCGTCCTCGGCATCCAGCGAGTCCTGCAGCTCTCCTGCAATCCGCCCGAGCCGGAGCGCCCCGACAGAGAGCGCCGCGCCTTTCAGGGAATGCGCGGCGTTACGGGCCGAGGAAAGATCCCCTCCCTGCACCCCCGCGTTTATTTCAGCGATACGAGGCCCCCATGCATCCTTGGCGGAAAGGACAAACTCTTTCGCCTCGTCATCGAAGGTGCCAAACGCCTCTTCCATCGAGGCGGGGTCAAAGATCTCCCGGTCCCATACCGGCGCTTCCGGCACACTTTCCCGCATGTCTTCCGGCGGGGCGCTTTCGGCCGGCTCCGCACCGCGCCGCAATGCCAGTCCCTCCGGCAGGTACGTTGCCAGCGCAGCGCCCAGAGCCTTGCTGTCTATCGGCTTGGTCAGGCAGGCATCCATGCCTGCCGCCGCGCATTCCTCTTCGGTCTCCGCCATGGCGTCGGCGGTAAGAGCGATAACCGGCAGATGCGCCCCGCCGGCGGCCTCCCCTTCCCGCACAGCGCGGGAAAGCGTGAAGCCATCCATCTCCGGCATGTTGATATCCGTCAGCAGCAAGCCATATCCGCCCTTTTCCAGAGCGGCCAGCGCCTCTTTGCCGTCACCGGCGGTCTCACAGGCGAACCCCATCCGCGACAGCATCTTGCGCACCACCACCTGGTTCGTCTGGTTATCCTCGGCGACCAGAACAAGCACGTTCGCCGCCCGCGCCTCTTCAAGCGGCGGCGGCGCGTAGGCCAGGTCCGGGCGTGCGTCCGCCTCCACCGCATCGGCGCTTTCAAGCCCGAGCGCGATAGCGGCGGCACGCCAGAGTTTCGGACGGGTCACCGGCTCGGCAAGCAGCATCGCGGCACTGTTTTTCACCGCTGCGGGCAAACCGCTCAATGTGTCCCGGCCGGCGCAAAGCACCAGCGATCCGCCCGGCTTGCACAGATCGCGCGCATCTTCCGGCGCGATCAGCAGGCCCGCGACGACAAGATCAGCCAGGGCGGAATCCGAAGCGCCATCACCATCCACCGCAATATCCGTGACCCCGCCCGCGCGAAGATATCTGGCGGCAATGTCAGCCTCCGCCGGGCCAAGTCCGGCAAGGACAACACGCGCTCCGGACAGATCGTGACCGGAGACCGGGGCCGTTCCCGGATCGCCCGCCATCGGCAGCTCGAACCAGAACGTGGAGCCTTCGCCGAAGCTGCTCCGCACACCGATGCGGCCGCCCATGAGCTCCGCCAGCCGGTGGCAGATGGAAAGACCGAGACCGGTGCCGCCGAATTTCCGGGCCGTGGACTGGTCCGCCTGGACGAATGGCTGGAACAGCCGGCCGCATTGCTCTTCCGTCAGCCCGATGCCGGAATCGCTTACCTCGAAGCGGAGCCACTCGCCCTCCTGGTCTGGAAGATCCCTGACCGTGATCCGGACATCGCCGTGCTCGGTGAATTTCACCGCGTTGCCGCCGAGATTGAGCAGGATCTGCCGGAGCCGTGTCGGGTCGCCATGCCGCCGGTCGGACAGATCCGTATCTATATCGACGATCAGCCCGAGGCCCTTTTCCTCCGCCCGCTGCACCATGATCTCGGCCGCGCCGTCGACCGTCTCCATCAGCGAGAACGGCACGGTCTCGATATCGAGCTTTCCGGCCTCGATCTTCGAGAAATCGAGGATGTCGTTGATGATGGTCAGCAGCGCCCCGGCGGAATCCCGGATCACTCGGGCCATGCCACTCTGCTCCGCATCCAGCCTGCTGAGAGCGAGCAGCTCCGCCATCGACATGACGCCGTTCATCGGTGTCCGGATTTCGTGGCTCATGGTGGCGAGAAAAGCGGATTTGGCGCGGGTGGCCGCTTCCGCGATATCCCGAGCCCCGACCAGTTCCTCTTCCGCCTTCTTGCGCGCGGTCACCTCCACGCCGAGCTTCACGACATAGAAGGAGACCGTGCCAAAACCGACGATGGCGATGAACAGCAAGCCGACATTGCGCAGCAAGGTCGCATTCGCATCCGCCAGAATGGTATCCATGTCCTGGGCGAGATAGATGCTGATCGGCATCGCCAGATCCGGGTCCAGCACCGCCTTGGTGGCGAGATACGCGCCGGGGCCGGCCTCGACAACCTTCACCATATCGGGTGCCTGCACCGCTTCGATCAGGATCCTTTCGACGGAATCCCGTGCCCGGTAGCGTTCAAGAAAGGCTTCAACATCCGCATGCTCTTCCGGTTTGGCCCGGGCGAGCGCCGGATGGCCGAGCATGCGTCCGGCCAGATCCGTTGCGAACACCAGATCGCCGAAACCGATAAGCGTCTCCGCCGCCCGCACGAGTGTCAGCGACAGGGAGGAGAGAGACAGATCGACCCCCATGACGCCCCAGAGCACCCCGTCATCGTGATAAAGCGCCCGCGCATAGGTCACGCCGAGCGATCCGCTTGAGGCAAAGATATACGGCTCGGTCCAGATACCTTTTTCGGAAGAAACCGCTTTCTTGTACCAGGGGCGGTTCCTCGGATCGTACGGCGTGGAGGGAACTTCCGCCGGCACCCAACGGCCGGTTTTCTTGGCCGGCGCGAACCAGTGCCCGTCCGGTTGTCCGGCCGGATCATCGATCACACGCCGGGTCATGCCGCCCTCGAAGCCGCTCTGACTGGACGGGACCAGATCCTGCACCTGAAGAAAGCGGCCGTCCGGGAACCCTATATAGATCCCGTTGATCTGTTGCAGGCGCCGGACAGGGCCGGTCGAGATAGCGAAAAAAAGATCCTCCACCTCAAGGTCCGACAATCCGACCAGGCGGGCATCCGTCACGGTCTGGTAAACGGCGGAAGCAGGCTCGAAAAGACGGTTCAGCTCCCGCGAGAAAGTGACCCGCGCGATGCCAAGCTGATCACGGCCATCAGAAACCAGCTCATCATATTGTTTGTCATAGACCCAGAAGGAGATCCCGCTGCCAAACGCCAGGATCAGGATAAAAGCCGCGAGTGAAACGGATGCCCTTGTCATGTTCACTCCCATGGCAACAGTTACGCGACATTCTCAGGGTTAATTTTCCAGCCCATGATGCACGTAAAATTCATGCTGAGTACGTTTTTTTGACGCTGGCCCGGAACCTGTCGGATTTGCACATCACAGCCTCGTACCGGGCCTCCGATGCTCCCCGCAGCTGTTTGAACTTGAATTCGCGGGGCGCCTGGGGCAGAAGCCCTGCACTCCCTATCCGGTTCATGGCCGCGCGGCATATCGGCTCGCGCCCTGACGTAGAGAACCGGCACAGAGGACGTTGCTTTGATAACATTCGATACTGTCAGCGTGACGGCGGGCGACCGGACCGTTCTCGCGGACATTAACCTGACGCTGCAGGAGCGGCGGATTGCCGTGATCGGCGCTAACGGGTCCGGCAAATCGACCTTCGCCCGGCTGATCAACGGTCTGAGCCGGCCAAGCGCCGGTTCCGTCACCGTGGACGGGCTCGATACCGTCAGGAGCCCGAAGGATGTCCGCCGGCAGGTCGGGTTTCTTTTTCAGGATCCGGACAACCAGATCGTCATGCCCCTGGTGGAAGAGGATCTCCGGTTCAGTCTGAAGGCCCTCAAGCTCACCCCGCCGGCCGCGGACGAGCGGATCGAGCGCATCCTCGACAGCTACGGGCTGACCCATTTGCGGCACCAGCCGTCCCACAGCCTGAGCGGCGGCGAAAAACAATTGCTCGCCCTCGCCAACGCGATGCTCCGGGAGCCGCGTTATCTGGTGCTGGACGAGCCGACCACCCTGCTCGACCTGAAAAACCGGAAACGCGTGATGGATGCCATCGACGGGCTGGAGCAGACAGTGATCTGCGTCACCCACGATCTTGAGATCGCGGCAACGGCGGAACGCGTGCTGGTGCTGGCAGCAGGGCGTGTTGCTTTCGATGGCCCGGCAGCGGAAGCCATTCCAGCTTACCGGGAGATGACGGCATGAGATTGACCCTCTATGTCCGCCGGGACTCCCCAGTCCACAGACTCTCCGCCGCCTGGAAGCTCGGCATGCTGCTCGCCACGGGGCTGTTGATCCTGTTCACCGACAATCCACTGATACTCGGTACCGGACTCGCCATGGCGCTGGCCGGTTTTCCGCTGGCCCGCCTGCCAATGACGGAGATTTTCCGCCAGGCCCGCCCGCTGCTGTTCGTCCTTGCGCTCTTCTTCGCCGCGCATGCCATGTTCACCTCGGTCGAGACAGGGACAGTGCTGACATTGCGGTTCGCCATCATGATCCTGTCCGGCCTGCTGCTGACGCTGACCACGCGCGTTTCCGATCTTATGGCCGTACTCGAACGCGCCCTGCGGCCGCTCGCTCCGCTCGGCCTCAACCCTGAGAAAACCAGCCTTGTTTTCGCCATGACCATCCGCTTCATACCGGCTTTGGCGGAAACATGGGAAACCATCCGCGCGGCGCAACAGGCCCGCGGCATGGAGCGCAATCCGCTCGCCCTGCTGATCCCGATGACGGTGCTGACCCTGCGGCGCGCCGATCAGATCAGCGACGCCATAGAGGCGCGGGGCGTGGATCTCTAACCCCAGAACTTTCGGAGACACTCAATCATGACCACACGCGACCTTGTTCTGATCGCACTCTTTGCGGCGGTCACCGCCGTGCTCGGCTTGTTCCCGGCACTCACCCTTCCGATTACCGGTGTGCCGGTGACGGCGCAGACTCTCGGCGTCATGCTGGCCGGCTCCATTCTCGGCGCGCGGCGCGGCGGCCTCGCGCTGGTCGTCTTTCTTGTGCTGGTCGCGGCCGGTCTGCCGCTGCTTGCCGGCGGACGCGGTGGCGCGGCAGTCTTTTCCGGCGTCACCGCCGGGTTTCTGTTCAGCTGGCCGGTTGCGGCCTTCGTGATCGGATGGCTGACGGAAAAGACCTGGGATCGCTACGCGCTTCTCCACGCGGTCACGATCAATGTCTTCGGCGGCATCCTGATCATCTATGCGGGCGGTATCGCCTGGATGGTGGCCGTCGCCGGTATCCCGCTGGACAAGGCGCTCTATGGCTCCCTGCCGTTTATTCCGGGCGATGCCCTGAAGGTCATTGCCGCCGCGACGGCGGCTGTTGCCCTGAAGCGGTATCAACAGCACCCACTCGGCCAGACGGTCTGAACCGCACAAACAAAAAGCGGCCCTTCGGGGCCGCTTTCATTCCGGTCTGAAGATCAGGTTCAGACAGCGATATCGAGGGTCGAGCCCCGGTTCGGGTCACCCGTACCCGGCAAGCGTCCGTCGCCACCCTGCGCGGCCGCGCCCGGATTATCGTTCTCGCCACGGCTGGCGGAGCTGTCCGTCACGTTCACCACTGTCGGCTCACTCGGGGTGGCGTCAATGCTGGCGCCGGTCGCGCCGATCTGCTCTTCGCCCTCATCCCCATCCGGAGCAGGCCGTGAAACCGGCTCCTGCTGCGACTGGGTAAGGTTTCTGAGGTCCGCTACCGATGCGCTTACTGCTGGCCCAACAGCCATGTTCGTCTCCATCCGACATTCAGAACCGATCCGAATTACGGTTCAAATATAGCGATATCAGCCCGAAACTTCAATCCGAGTCTATGTGCGGGTATTTCAGAAGCCCCGTTCAGCCGAATGCTGCCTGAAAATCCCGGATCAAACTCTCCGGGCTCTCCAACGGCATACCGAAGCGGACGAGGCCGTCCGGAATACCGAGGACGCTACGGATTGCTTCTGGAACCGCTTCATAGTCACGGTCCGCATAATGCCAGAACGTTCCCGGCTGCCCCGGCACAGGGCCGGGCCGGAACCTGGTCAGGCGGGCCAATGCCGCTCGGACGTCTTCAGCCCGGCCGTGAAAGTTCACCGACAGATCGGGACATCCGGCACCCGGATAGAAAAGCTCCGCAACGCTGCCCTGCTTTTTCAGGAACGAGGCGAGCCGTGCGGCGGCCTCCGCCCGAGCGGCTATCTGTTCCGGCAAATCGTTCAAAGCCTGCAACAGCGTCTCCGCCTCACCCGGACCGGGCGCAGCGTCATAGGCCATCTGCAGATAGGCGAAACGATCCTCGACGAACCCGATATCCCCGGAAAACGCCACCAGCCCGCCACGGCCGGCAGTCTCCGGTGCCGCGAGAGTCGATGTGAAAACGATATCGCACCCTTCCGCAAGCGGCTGAAGCGCTGCGTGGCCAAGAACCGAATTATCCGCCAGGACCACAATCTCCCGTGCCTTGGCGAAGGCCACGATCCGCGCGAGATCCGCCCGGGAAAGCCTGGGGCCGGACACGGTTTCCACCCAGATAAGCCGTGTCTCGTCGGTAACCGCCAGCTCCAGCGCATCCAGGTCCGCCATATTCGCGAAATCGACCCCGAGCCCGGCGGAACGGCGGCGGATAGATTCGATCATGCGATAAGTATCGGGATGGGCACCCTCGGAGATCACCAGATGACTGCCGCCATCCAGCATATCGAGCAGTGCTGAAATCGCCAGCGGCGCCGAAACGAAGGCATAGCCGTTCACGCCTGCATTGGCTGACGCAAACGCCTGCTCCAGCGCAACCAGCGCTGCCGGTTTTTCGATCCTCGGCACGTCTCAGCTTCCGTTGAGAATGCGTGTGCTGACGCGGGACAGGGAATTGAGTTGTTCGAACCGGAGAAACCGCATCGAGGAGTTCCCCACATAGGTCCGCCATAACTCAATGGAATGATCAATCCGGCTCATCGAATCGCCAATCTGATAAAAGCGTTTCCCGGCCTTTTGCAGAAATTCGATGAACGGCTCCGCGCTCTTGTGGTCGCGGAACAGTGTTTCATAGGAATTACGATATTCGGCCAGCATCAGATGCACCGCTTTCCAGCGCTTCTGATAAAGCTTCCGCCATTGAGCAATCTGGTCGTTCAGGGTTGCTTGCGCCGAGGGAGGCATGCTGTCGAGCGAACGCGTCTCGGTGTTGAGCCAGTTCGCGTAATCCTTCCAGAGCTCCTGCCGGCGGGCAAAGAGATGTTCATAATAAATGACGCCCTTCCACGAATAGAAGGTATCCGCTGCGTCGCTATCCTGTATCCGCATGGCCTGGATAACGGGCTTCAGGGCATCCGTGTCATTGCCGTCCCAAAGCTTGTTGACCAGCGTCTTGAGATAAATCGCCCGATTGGCGTCGGTAACGCCTTCGAACGCGGTTTCGACAATCGGCTGGAACTGCTTCATGACATGGTCACGCACCCGGCCAAACTCGGCGGGGGTGATCTCGAAATACCCCGGATGCGGATCATATCCCTCGGCTTCCATCCGCTCCCGGAACAGAAACGGGTCGACGGAGGGAAGCGCGTCCAGAATATCCAGGATTTTCATATCGGCCGCGGCTTCTTCGGACTCCGGAGAATCCGACATGCCGGCCTGGAATTGCAGCGCAACACGCAAGTTCCGGTCATTCAGAAAAATGGACCGGCCACCGTCGAGTTGAGCTTTCTCGCTGTAGGAAAAGAAAATCTTGGTCCCGACAGGTTTCGTTGCGGATTCCCGCATGTCATCGTCGGGATAGGTCTCTTTCATGAAGATCGCGTTGTTCAGGTCCCGCGTCTTGAACAGGAACTGCCCCGGCGCGCCACCCTCGGCAAGCACGTTGCGGTGAAGAGCCGCGCAGTTGAAGACGCGGGAAGACCCGGCCTGCAACATGCGCGACAGCTGTTCAACGGCGAGGCGCTCTATCGAGACGCGTTTACGCGTATGACCCATATTGGGAATGTACCAAAATTACATCCAAGCTTCGATCAAATGCGGCCCCGGCTCGTTCAACGCACGTTTGAATTGCTCGTTGAACTCATCAGCGGTGGTTGCCCGGGTAGCAGAAACCCCCATGCCCTCGGCCAGTTTCCGCCAATCCAGGTCCGGACGGCCGATCTCCAGCATGTCGAAGGCTTTCCGGCCGGGATTTTCCGCGCCCACATTCATCAATTCACCCTTCAGGATCTCATAAGTCCTATTCGCGAAGATAACGTTAACGACGTCGCACTTCTCGCGCGCCTGGGTCCAGAGCGCCTGCAGCGTGTACATGCCGCTGCCATCGCCTTCGAGGCAGATCACCTTGCGGTCCGGACAGGCGATTGCGGCGCCGGTCGCGAACGGCATACCGATACCGATGGAACCACCGGTCAGCGACAGCCAGTCATGCTGTTCGGTGCCAGCCGTGAAGGGCATCAGCCCCCGGCCTGAGGTCACGGACTCATCCGCGATAATCGCATCTTTCGGCATCAGGTTCCCGATCGCCGCCGCAATGCTCTCCGGCGTCAGCTCACCGCTCATCAGGGCGGGCTTTTCGGCCTTCTGGCGAACCGGCTCGATATCCGTCGCGCCGAGTTCCGCCGCGATGGCCGTCAGGGCGTCCAGCAGGTCGTACCCTTCCGGCGCCACGTCGACGACATTGCAGCTTTCCGGAATCAGCACGCTCGGCTTGTTCGGATAGGCGAAGAACGCGACAGGTACCGGCGCGCCCAGCAGGATCAGGTTCTTGACCGTCTCAAGCTGCTTCAGGGCGATGTCCACCGGATACTGAATGCGCTCGACCGGAACCCGTCCAGCGCCGCGCTCCCAGCGCCGGTTGCTGGTCTTGCAGCTCAGACGGCAGCCTGTCTTGGCGACGATGCGTCCAGCCATCTCCAGAGCCTCGCCCATCAGCGCGGTGTCGGAAATGTGGAGCATGCACTCTTCGCCGGAAGTCAGCGCTGCCGCAGCCGCGCGAATGGCTTCCGCCGGTGCTTTCGGCCGGTCGACCGGGGCAACCGGAGCGGCCGGGCCGTCGGACTCTTCCCACGCGGTGTTCGCCGGCAGGATCAGCGTCGCCACCTGACCGGGCACACCCATGGAGGCGGCAACCGCCTCGGCACCATCGGCCGCGACATCCTTCGAGGAACGCGAGGTTTTCACCCAGCCGGACACCGGACGCGCGATACCTTCGATATCGGCGGTCAGCGGCGCGTTATATTCGACATGGTAGGTCGCATGCTCGCCGACGATGTTCACGACCGGTGAGAAGGCCTTCTTCGCATTGTGCAGGTTGGCCAGGCCGTTGCCGAGCCCCGGGCCGAGATGCAGCAGGGTGGAAGCCGGTTTCAGCGCCATCCGCGCATAGCCGTCCGCCATGCCGGTGACGACGCCCTCGAACAGGCCGAGCACGCAACGCATGCCCTCGACCCGGTCAAGCGCGGCGACAAAATGCATCTCCGACGTACCGGGGTTGGAAAAACATACGTCCACTCCGGACGCGACAAGGGTTCGCACCAGACTCTCAGCGCCGTTCATTTTTATCCTCTGGGATCAGGAAGTCGAAAAAAGAACGGCGATGATGGCGCCGCGTCCTGCAAAGCGCAAGCGCGGTCGCCTCATGCCATTCGTTCCGATTGCCAACGGGTGGGGCAGATGGCCTGTCCCGTCAGCTCGCGATTGCGTGCACCTTGCGGGCCTTGCCGCCAAGCTCGTGATCGTGCTCGCGGATGAACCCCTTCACCACCGGGGCGATTTCCCGGCGCCAGCGGCCACCGTTGAAAACGCCGTAATGGCCGACATTCTTCTGCAGGTGATAATGCTTCATGGAGTCCGGCAGGTTCGG
>NZ_CAXBDC010000092.1:0-18567 GCF_963974195.1 uncultured Nisaea sp. | reverse complement strand
GCCACCAGCTTCACGCAGACGCGCGCATCCGGGTTGATCTGCTTCAGGTCGTAGATCAGCTGCGCCAGATCCTCGATCGAGTAGATATCGTGGTGCGGCGGCGGCGAGATCAGGGTCACGCCCTCGGTCGAGTGCCGCAGCTTGGCGATCATCGAGTTGACCTTGATGCCCGGAAGCTGCCCGCCCTCGCCCGGCTTGGCGCCCTGGGCGACCTTGATTTCAAGCTCACGGCAATTGTTCAGATACTCCGCCGTGACGCCGAAGCGGCCGGAGGCGACCTGCTTGATGGCCGAGCTCGGATTGTCGCCGTTCGGGCGCGGCTTGAAGCGTGCCGGGTCCTCACCGCCCTCACCGGAATCCGACTTGGCGCCGATCCGGTTCATGGCGATGGAGAGGGTCTCATGCGCCTCCGGGCTGAGCGCACCAAGGGAAATGCCCGGCGCCACCAGCCGCTTGCGGATCTCGGTGATGGAAGACACATCTTCCAGCGCCACTTCCTCGCCCGTCGGCTTGAAGCCGAGCAGGTCGCGCAGATTGACCGGCTTCTGCGAATAGATCTCGTTCGCGTACTTCTTGTAGAGGTGATAGCTGTCCGTCGCGACCGCATGCTGCAGGGCATGCATCATCGGTCCGTCGAAGGCATGCCTCTCGCCCTGACGGCGGAAGCGGTAGAGTCCGCCCACCGGCAGTGTCACCACGGTCTCGTCGAACGCCTTGCGATGCTGTTCCAGCGCCTTCTTCTGGATGCCGGGCAGACCGAGGCCGGAAATCCGCGAGGACATGCCCGGGAAGAACCGGGCGACCAGCGAACGGGACAGGCCGACCGACTCAAAGTTATAGCCGCCGCGATAGGAGGACAGCACGGAGATGCCCATCTTCGACATCACCTTCAGGATGCCGTCCTGGATCGCCTTGCGATAAGCGCCGACACAGGCGTCGAGCGACTTGTCGCCGAACAGGCCGCGCGCATGCCGGTCGGCAATCGCTTCCTGGGCCAGATAGGCGTTCACCGTGGTGGCGCCGACACCGATCAGCACGCAGAAATAGTGCGTGTCGAGGCATTCGCCGGTCTGCACGTTGATCGAGGTGAAGGTCCGGAGCTGCTGGCGCACCAGATAGGAATGCACCGCGCCGGTGGCCAGGATCATCGGGATCGCCGCCCGGGTGGAGCAGATCGCCTTGTCCGACAGCACAACATGGGTGCAACCGCCGCGCACCGCGTCTTCCGCCTCGCGCTGAATACGGTCGATGGCTTCGGCCAGCGCGGTCTCGCCGCCGGAGACGTCGAAGGTGCAGTCGATCTCCTCCGCCGTGTCGCCCATATAGTCCCGCATCGCCTGGAACTCGGCGTTCGACAGAACCGGGGATTCCAGCAGCAGGTGCTCGCACTGCTCCTCGGTCTCGTCCAGGATATTTCCAAGGTTGCCGAGGCGCGTGCGCAGGCTCATCACCCGGCGCTCACGCAATGAATCGATCGGCGGGTTCGTCACCTGGCTGAAATTCTGCCGGAAGAAATGGTGCAGACCGCGATATTTCTCGGACAGCACCGCCAGCGGCGTGTCGTCGCCCATCGAGCCGATGGCTTCCTTGCCGCCATCCGCCATGGGCTGCAGGATCAGCTCCATATCCTCGAGCGACCAGCCGGAAACCACCTGACGGCGGCGCAGATCATCGCGCTCCAGCCCGGCCTTCTCTTCGTGGTGGCTCTTGATCAGATGGTCGATCTTGACGCTCTTCTTGATCCACTTGCCATAGGGGCGGGCGGAGGCCAGATGCTCTTTCAGCTCGGCATCGTGGTAGAGCTTGCCGCTGACCAGATCGACGGCGATCATCTGGCCCGGATCGAGCCGGCCCTTCTCGATGATGTTCTTGTCCTTGATCCGGACCATGCCGGTCTCGGAGCCGGCGATCAGCAGGCCATTGTCGGTGATGCTGTAGCGCATCGGGCGCAGGCCGTTCCGGTCCATGCCGCCGAGCACCCAGTGACCGCCATAGGCCGCAATCGCCGCCGGGCCGTCCCACGGCTCCATCACCGCGTTGCAATAGGCATAGAGATCGCGGAGTTCCTGCGTGAGGTTGCCGCCATCGGCGACCGCTTCCGGGATCATCATGGTCTTGACCATGGGCAGCGCGCGGCCGGCCCGGACCATCAGCTCGAACACCGCGTCCAGCGCGGCACTGTCGGAGCTGCCGTCCTGGATCACCGGCTTGATATCCTCGATCTCCTCGCCGAACGTATCCACCGCCATCCGGGTCTCGTGGCTGCGCATCCAGTTCCAGCAGCCTTTCAGCGTGTTGATTTCGCCGTTATGGGCAAGCACGCGGAACGGCTGGGCGGCACGCCAGGCCGGGAAGGTGTTGGTCGAATAGCGCTGGTGATAGATCGCGAAGTTGGAAACGAACCGCTCGTCCAGCAGATCCGGGAAGAACTCGGAAACCTGCTCGGCCAGGAACATGCCCTTGTAGATGATCGACCGGCAGGACAGCGAACAGATGTAGAAATCCGTGATGTTCTCGGCCAGCGCGGCGCGCTCGATCCGGCGCCGGATCAGGTAGAGATCGCGCTCGAACCGGATCTCGTCGACCCCGGCATTGCCGGAAACCATGATCTGCTCGATTTCCGGGCGGGTGGCGTTCGCCTTCTCGCCGATCACCTCGACATTCACCGGCACCTGGCGCCAGCCATAGATCTTGTAGCCGCGCGAGAGGATCTCTTCCTCGACGATACAGCGGCAACGCTCCTGTGCGGCCAGATCGGTACGCGGCAGGAACACCATGCCAACGGCGATCAGGCTGTCGCCGACCGCCTGCCCGGCACGCTCCACATGCTCGCGGAAGAAATCCTGCGGGATCTGCAGATGGATGCCCGCGCCGTCGCCGGTCTTGCCGTCAGCATCGACCGCGCCCCGGTGCCAGATCGCCTGCAGGGCCTGAATGCCGGCCTCGACCACCTCACGCCGCGGCGTGCCGTCGATGGACGCGACGAAACCGACGCCGCAATTCTCGTGCTCGTCCGCCGGGTTGTAGGCGTGGGCGGCCTGAAGCCTCTCCACATTCGCCTTCCAGTCGGCCACGAAGGCGTCGCCGCCGGTCATCGGGAATTGGTTATCCTGTTTCATGTCGGTCACCCTCGGCTTCAGGAAGCGAGATCGAGCGAGGCGTTGGCCTTTTGCTCGATATAGGCATGCATTTGATCGGCAACGTCCCGGCCGTCCCGGACGGCCCAGACCACCAGGGAGGCACCGCGCACGATGTCCCCCGCGGCGAAGACGCCGTCGAGGCTGGTCATCATGGACGAGAAGTCGATCGAGAGCGTGCCCCAGCGGGACACTTTCAGCTCCTCCTCACCGAACATGGTCGGCATGTCCTCGGGATCGAAACCGAGCGCCAGAATCGCCATGTCTGCCGGGATCGTGAAGCTGCTGTCCTCGACCACTTGCGGGGCCTGACGGCCGGTCGCATCCGGCACGCCAAGATGGATGCGATGGCAGCGCACGCCATCCACGACATCATTGCCGGTGAAGGCCTCGGGGGCCGACAGCCACATGAACTCGACGCCTTCCTCCTCGGCGTTCTGCACTTCGCGCTGGGAGCCCGGCATGTTGGCCTTGTCCCGGCGATAGACGCATTTCACCGATTTGGCGCCCTGGCGGATGGCCGTGCGCACACAATCCATCGCGGTATCGCCGCCGCCGATGACGACGATGTTCTTGCCCTTGGCGTCCAGGCTGCCGTCCTCGAAAGCCGGAACGCTGTCGCCAAGCCCCTTGCGGTTGGAGGCCGTCAGATATTCCAGCGCCGGATGGACGTTGCCGAGGCCGACGCCCGGGCACTTCATGTCACGCGCCTTGTAGACACCGGTGGCGACCAGAACTGCGGCGTGCTTCTCGCGCAGCTCGGCCACGGTGATGTCCTTGCCGACATCGACCCCGGTATGAAAATGAATGCCGCTCTCTTCCAGAACACGGGTACGGCGCTGGACGACATCCTTCTCCAGCTTGAAGTTCGGAATGCCGTAGATCATCAGGCCGCCGATCCGGTCATACCGGTCATAGACATGGACCTGATAGCCGCGCTTGCGGAGCTGTTCCGCCGCCGCCAGCCCGCCGGGACCGCCACCGATGATACCGACGCTTTCCTTGCGCTCACGCACCGGCTTCACCGGCTTCACCCAGCCCTGCTCGAAAGCGGTCTCGGTGATGTATTTCTCGACGGAACCGATAGTGACCGAGTCAAAGCCCTTCTCGATCACGCAATTGCCTTCGCAGAGCCGGTCCTGCGGGCAGATGCGGCCACAGATCTCCGGGAAATTGTTGGTCGCGCTGGCGATCTCGTACGCTTCTTCCAGCCGGCCCTCGGCCGTCAGCATCAGCCAGTCGGGAATGTTGTTCGACAGCGGGCAATGCACCTGACAATAGGGCACGCCGCACTGGGAACACCGGCCAGCCTGCTCGGCCGCATGATCTTCCACGAACTCATCGTAGATCTCGCCAAAGTCCTGCCGGCGCGCATCGGCTTCGCGCTTGGACGGCATCCGCTTGGCGGTGTGAACGAATTTCAGCATACGGTCGGTGGTCATTCCACTCTCTCCCATGGCCCTTCGGGCCTTATTCCTCTTCAGGCTTGCCGCCGCCCGAATTGTCATTCTGACGGCACTATACCTCATCGGGGAGCGCCTATCTACGGAAAGGAAACAAAAAGGTCAATAGTTAGGACTAATTTTCTTGAGAGACGCACACACACCGGCGGCGCGCAACGGCACACGCAGAATGCAATCAGCATTTAGTCCCGAAACGGGACTTTATCCCATATTCTTTCTGCCGCAACGGGATGGTATATTCAGATACGCTGGATATGCGGGAGATCGGGGGTCCCGCAACGGCGATCCTATTCCCGTCCCTCGACAAAAAAACAAAACCGGAGCCTAACGGTGCCGATACTTCATCTGGCTATCCTTGCCCTTGTTCAGGGCATCACCGAATTTCTGCCGATCTCCTCCAGCGGTCATCTCGTCCTCGTCCCCTATGTCATGCAATGGCAGGATCAGGGACTGATGATGGATATCGCCGTCCATGTCGGCACGCTCGGCGCCGTCATGGTCTATGCCTGGCGCGAGATCGGCATGATGCTGACCGGACTCTGGAAGTTGCTGCGCGGGCGCATCGATCAGGGCACCCGGCTGATGCTGCAGGTTATCGTCGGCTCGATCCCCGTGGTCATCGCGGGCTTCATGATCGCCAAATATGCCGGCGGCATGTTGCGCAGCGTGGAAATCATCGGCTGGACGACGCTCGGCTTCGGCCTGCTGCTCGGCCTGGCGGACCGGGTCGGCATGACGGTCCGGCGGCTTGAGCATATGAGTTACGGCAGCGCGCTGGCGATCGGCATGGCACAGGTCCTCGCCCTGATCCCGGGTACCAGCCGCTCCGGCATCACCATGACCATGGCCCGTTTCCTCGGCTTCGAACGGGCCGACGCCGCGCGCTTCTCCCTGCTGCTCTCGATCCCGGCGATCGCGGGCGCAGGCACGCTGACCGGCATCGATCTGTGGCAGAGCGGCGATGTCAGTCTGACCCGTGACGTCCTGGTGGCCATCGGCCTTTCCTTCGCCTCTGCTCTGGTCGCGATCACGCTGATGATGGCCTGGCTGAAACATGCCGGCTTCATGCCCTTCGTGGTCTACCGGATCCTGCTCGGCGCCCTGCTTCTCTATCTGGTTTATGGCGCCTGACAGACCGCATTGATGACGGATCGGATATCGACCGCGACCCGTCAGATTTCTAGACTTCCACCCAATCCATACAAACGCCCGGGAGGCGACACATGCGGTTCGCGACATTTGAAATTGACGGCAAGGCTGTCTGGGGACTGGCATCGGACAAGGGGCTGCATGCGGTCGACGCCGCCACGCTCGCCCGCTATCCGAGCCTGAAGGCCGCCATCGCGGCGGACGCACTGGCCGAAGTCGCCGCCACTCTGAAAGACAGCGCGCCGTCGGCCACTCTGGCGACGGCTCAATTCCTGCCGGTTATCCCCGATCCCGAGAAGATCCTCTGCGTCGGACTGAATTACGAGGCACATCGCCTTGAGGGCGGATGGCCGGAAGTCGAACATCCGACGATCTTCGGCCGCTTCGCCAACTCGCAGATCGGCCACGGCCAGCCCATGATCAAGCCGAAGGTTTCGGACAAGCTCGATTACGAAGCCGAGCTTGCCGTCATCATCGGCACGCCAGGCCGGCATATCTCCGAGGCGGACGCCATGGATCATGTCGCGGGCTATGCCTGCTACAATGAAGGCAGCGTGCGTGACTGGCAGCGCCATACCGGTCAGTTCACCCCGGGCAAGAACTTCATCGGCACCGGCGCGTTCGGGCCGTACCTGGTAACGAAGGACGAGATCGCCGATCTAGGCCCCCTGGTGATGGAAGCCCGCCTGAACGGCGAGGTGATGCAGCACACGAAACTCGACGATCTGATTTTCTCTGTCCCGCGCCTGATCAATTACATCAGCACCTTCACCGAGCTGGTGCCCGGCGATGTCATCGTCACCGGCACGCCGGGCGGCGTCGGCTCCCGCCGCGATCCGCAGGTCTGGATGAAGCCAGGCGACGAGATCGTCATCGAGATCGACAAGATCGGCCTGCTGTCCAACAAAATCGTCGCGGAAGCCTGATCCCGTGGCGACGGTCATTCCCTTCGACCGGAATTTCGAGCCGCCCTATGGCGTCATCGAGCGGCTCGCTCCCGGCCTCCGGCGGATCGTCGCCCGCAACCCCGGCCCCTTCACCTTCCGGGGAACGGCGACCTTCATCGTCGGCGAAGGGAATGTCGCCGTGATCGATCCGGGGCCGGATCTGCCCGATCATGTTACGGCGCTGCTCGCCGGCCTCGGTGACGAGAGCGTGACGCATATCCTCGTCACCCATACTCATCTGGATCATTCCCCCGCTGCCGCCGCACTGAAAGCCGCGACCGGCGCCCCGACTTACGGCTTCGGCCCGCACGGCCGCGGTCCGGGCGGTATCGAGGCTGGCGGGGACGCGGACTTCATCCCAGACGTCGTTCTGAAGGATGGGGATGTGATTGACGGAGGGGGCTGGCAGCTCCAGGCCCTGCACACGCCGGGACATACCTCGAACCATCTGGCCTTCGCCTGGCCGGAGCGGAAAATCCTGTTTCCAGGCGATCTTGTCATGGGCTGGTCGACCAGCGTGGTCTCACCACCGGACGGGAATATGGGGGATTATCTCGGGAGCCTCGACCGGCTGCTTGACCGGGACGACGAAATCTACTGGCCGACCCATGGCGGGCCAATCCGGAACCCGAGAGCTTTCGTCGAAGCCTTCATCGCCCACCGCCGGGACCGGGAAGAAGAAATCCTGACCTGCCTGAGGAATGGATTAAGCTTCATTTCAGATATGCTTCCGGTAATCTACGCAGACGTGCCGCCAGCCGTACACGGCGCCGCCGCACGCTCCCTGCTCGCCGCCCTGATCCATCTCGTCGAAAGCGGCCGGGTACGCTGTGACGGCACTGTTGGTGAAGAGAACCGCTTCACCTTATCAAAAACTTAACCTTATCCAACCATTCTGATGACCGGCATAATAGCTTTGCTCTGCACTCTTGCGCAGAACATGCAAAACAACATCAACAAGCTGAGGCAAAAACCCAGCGCACTCACTTTCGGTGTACAATTTGAACCGCAGCAAAACCGAAGACATTGATTTAAATCAAAAAATTTTGGCCGCTGTTTATCAAGCCGAGAGCTCAGAGGATTTCGATACCGCGGAAGAGATCCTGTCCAAAGCGATCAAGCAACAGATATCCCCCGAGCATACAGCCCTTTATCTTGGCGAACTCGCCCTTATCAGCCTTGTACGCAAACGATATGACAGGGTGTTGGATATCTGCAGAAACTTGCTAAGCAGCGCTTCTGAAATCGAGGCTCAGCACCCGTCTCTCTACTTGAATCTTCACGCGTGCCAGGAGATCGCGGCCTTTTTGCAGACCGGGAATGATGTCGCTGACGTCCCCTTTCGCGGCCACGCCCTGAAATTTGCGATTTCCGGACACAACAGCGAACTAGAGGTTCAGCATATCCGGCACAAACTTTACGAGCCGGAAGAGATAGAGCTCATTCTGAAACATATGGGTGAGGATGATATCGTCCTCGACCTCGGGGCCAATGTCGGCAACCACGCCATCGCACTGGCCGCTGTCCGCCCCCGCGCGACGATCCATGTCTTCGAGCCGATCAAGAAAACCTGCGAGCTCCTGCGCCGGAACATTGCCCTCAACGCGCTCACGAATATCGATGCATCGAACCTCGATATCGCCGTCGATGCTGAAGATGGCGTGCTCAACATGGTGCAGCGGATCAATCTTGCGAGCAGCCGTGAAGCCAAGGAGGGCATCGGCCCGGCGATTCCGAAACGCGCCTTGCGGGCGCTTTGGCCGGAACGGGTCGATTTCATCAAGATGGATGTCGAGGGAGCCGAGCTGCGCATCATCAAATCGGTCCTCGATCTGATCAAGAGGGACGGCACCAAGATTATCCTCGAATGCTACAAGAGCACCGCGAAGCAGGATTTTGCCGATCTGGAGGCTCTCGGGCTGGAGCAGATCGACTGCATCGAACGCTCCGCTGTCTTCAACGTCCTGGTTCAGCCCAAATAATTCCCGCAGGTAGCTCAGCTGTAGCGGATATACGGCGAATCAGTCCGATAGCTGAAGAACGGGTATTTTTCCCGCGGCGCCAAATTTTCCCCATGCCTGCGCTGAACTTCCAGCAGCATGAATTCCGTCACATCCACCAGGGGAAGTTTCAGGGCTTCCGACAGGGGGAAGAAATCGAGATCGCTCAGCTCGCCGCTGCCGCCCAGCTCGCCCGACATTTCCTCGGCCCAGGCAAAGAAAAACCGGGCATTGAAACGCGCCTTGCGCTTCGAGGGCGTGATCGCGTGGCCGACATAGCCGAGCTTGCCCAGATCCGGCGCAATGCCCCGGGCGGCAAAATCCATCCATGTCTCGTGTTTGGTTGATCCGACATCGGCCGGCCCGGCAAGCAACAGGCCGGTTTCCTCGAATGTTTCCCGAACCGCAGCCACGGAAAATCCCCGGGCGCGCCGCTGGTCCTTGGAAATACGGGTGAGAACATCGGGTGCGAGGTCGCTGGCAACACCGACGGAACGATCCGCCGCATCCACCTTACCGCCCGGAAAAACGAAAACACCGCCGAAGACGGCTTTCCGGGCACGCCGCCCCATCAGAACCTCAAGCCCCTCGCCCTGACGCCGAAGCACGATCAGGGTTCCTGAATCCTTTGGGCGTACAGGCTTTTGTCCAGGCTCGACGAGGCTGGGGAGGGATTTCGGCGGAGCGCGTCTCATGGGAACTCATTGACCAAGCGTAATTGATGCCGCCCAGTCTAGGCCGGTTAAAGCAGACCTCCAACCTTGATCGCACTCCGTTCCGAAAGAACAGGCTTAGATGTTATTCATCGCGCCATAATAAGCGACGTAACCCAGCAGGGCGAGAATGCCTGCGCAGGTCAGGATGGTCTGGGTAATGCTGATCCGGGTCATGTCCGTATCCCTTTCGCAGGTGGACGAATGTTCATCCCGAATATAATCCGCACACTGCCTTGCAACATCCGCATATACCGCATCGCACAATTGCACGCAGAGCATAGGTAGACACAGATACGGCGTATTATTGCCGTATATTAACGAATAAGGACGCTGGCTGTATCGCCTGGCCCGGTCTCCCCGAGACTGGTCAACTCTCCCGGGGAGGGTCCAGCAGCCCCGAAAGGCGTCGCGCGGCCGCTCTTGCCAGTGTCAGCGTAAGGGATTTCCGGCGCGCGGGGTTGAGCTTCGCCGGCTCCGGCTCCCGAACGATCACCGCCTCATACTGATCCGCCAGAATAAGGCCGCAACGCGGATCGTCCGGCAGAATATCGCGCGGGAAATCCGGCGAAACGGCGAAGTAGAACCGGTCGCAGAAATCCAGATATTCGTGCCATTTCCCGTCCGCGCGATAGTCCGCGAGGTCTGACTTCACCTCTACAATTGCGATGCCTCCGGATGCATCGACGGCCATAACGTCAACCCGGCGCCCGGAACGCAACGGCATCTCGGTCACATGGCACCAGTCGAGACTGGTGAGGAGACGGGTGACCCCGCGGGTGATGTGAAAGGTTATCTCCGGCCGGGCCGCCATGTCTGGCGCCTCAATCGAGGCTGAGATTGGTCGCCCCGCGTGTATCCGCACCGGAGAGGTCCGCGCCACGCAGGTCCGCGCCATCGAAATCCGCATCGCACAGCACCGCGCCCCGCAGATTACAGTCACGCAGATCAGCGCCGGTGAACACCGCGCCACTCATCTCCGCCTGATGGAAGTCACCGCCCCGCAGCACGGCATTGTCGAACCGGGCGCGGTCGAAATGCGCGGGCCAGCGTTGCGTCTTCGCCCCGACAATCTGCACCGGGCTGGCCTGCACCCCGACAAGCCGCGCCTCCATGAGATTTGCCCTGCGCATGGTGACCCCGCGCAAATCCCCGCTGGAGAGGTCCGCCCCCCGCATATCCGCCAGTGCCACGTCCGCCATCAACAGGTTAACGCCGCTGAGATCGCACCCGGTCAGGACGCTGCACTCCATGTTTGCCGCCGCCAGATTGAGTCGGCTGAGGCTTTGCCGGCTCATGTCCCGGCGCGCCAGATTTGCCCGCTCGCCCTGCTTGCCGTTGCTTTTGATCCAGATGTCATGGCGCACCATGATGTTCGCCATTTCCGGGCCGAGGGCATCCAGCAGCTTCGGCATCCGCGCCAGACGAAACTGCGGATCACCCGGGTTCATGTTCGAGAACACCGCCCCCGCAAGGTCCGCGTCCGTCAGGTCCGTGCCGCTGAAAATCGCGTTGTAGAGGATGGCTCCATTAAGGATCGCACCGGTCAGGACAGCCTCCGTCAGGTCGGCGCCTTCAAGGTCCGCCCCTGTCAGATTGGAATGGCTGAGATCGGCGCGGACGAAGCGCGTGTTCCGCAGCTTCGCGTCGGTCAGATCGGTCTGCACGATGAAGGCGTTCGACAGCCGGGCCCCGCTCATATCCGCGCGGGTCGCGTTGGCGACAGCCAGATCGGCATCGACAGTATTGTAGCTCACCGCGACCAGGTTGCCCTTCTTGTCCGGCTTCAGCAGGACGCCGTCCCGCAGGTCCGCTTCCATCAGCAGGACGTCGCAGAGATCGGCCCCGCGCAGGCAGGCACCACGGAGATCCGCACGGGAAAGATCCGTGCCTTTCAGGATGGTCTCGCGCATGTCACAGGCGAAAAGATTCGCCGTCTGAAGGTTTGCGCCCTCGACATTCGCATTCCGCAGGGAGGAGCCGGAAAACTCGGCCCCGCGCAGATCCTTCCCGGCGAGATCCATGTATTTCAGATCATATCCCGGCAGGTTGGCCCGCGCGCCACCGGTCTGTCCCCGCAGGAACATGCCGTGACGCACGATGATATCCTCGAGCTCCGGAGCCGAAATTTTTCTCAGGGGAAGGTCGTCGGTCGCGGATGCGCCGAGGTCCAAGCGTTTTTCCGACGCCGCCCAGGCGACTTCGGTCGGGATACCCGTCACTGTGTCGTTGTCAGGGTCTTTTCCTGGCAAGAAGCGCGCCTACTCTCCGACTCTTTGCTCCGGCCCAAAGCCTGGATGCGGTTTCTTCAGTAAATTGTGTTTTGAGCAGGAATTGCAAAACATTCGTCACGAATGCAGCGTTACATCCAATCTTGAGCCTGTGGAAAATTATACGCCACGAACCGGTAAGTTGACTGGACCGCCTCGCGAATTCCCTTTGACCGGGTCGAGAGATCAATGTTCCAGGTCTCGATGACCTCGTCCCAGATCATGATTTTCTTGTGCAGCTCATCGCGCATCTCGCGAATGAAATTGATCTGCTTGTCGTAGCTCCTCAGAACCGTGAGGATTTCACCGGTCTGGGCATCTACCTGATCGAAGATGAAGCTGAAATCGCGGATCGGCGGCTCCATCAGCGTCCGCACGCGCTGCACCTCACTGATGAACTGCCTGTCACCGCGATGCAGGGCAATCACCTGAACCAGCTTGGTCTGTATTGCGCTGGCATAGGTAAACCGGTCACGCAGGGCTTCGATATAGGCGAGCTCGCGGGCAACGCGGTCCACCAGATCGAGCACTTCCTGCTTGCGCTCCTTGCCCATGCCGAGTTTCTCGGCAATGTCTGCGACACCGCTCTGGATACGTTCCTTGGTCTCCGGTTTCGCCAGTTCGGCCTGAATGTCCGATTCGGCCATGGAGATATTATCTCCGGTCACCCATCTGGCGATCTGCGCCATCAGGCGATTCTTGGCCCGCTCAAGGTGCTTTTCCTCGATCGACCAGCTGGCGGAACCGTCCAGCAACTCCCGCGGGATGGTGTCGCCGGGCCGGATATCCTTGACGTAGTTCAGGCCCTTGCGAACCGTGTCGAGCAGCTTCCCGTCCTGGGAATCCTCGTCGATGCCGAATTCCGTACACAGGGATTCGAGCGGGACCGACGCTTCAAGGTCCCCGACTTTCACACGCAGAGCCGCAATCCGGTCCTGGCCCGACAACATGAAATGCGCGCCATTGACCTTGAATATTCTATGCTCGAAAGCGAAGTGCGTGGATGGATCCAGCGCGCCCTCTTCTTCAGCAGCCGTCATTTTTACTCCAGATCACAGGGTCCAGATCGCAAGACCAGACCACAGGGCCAAAAGCCGGTAGCCTGCCCATGATGCTGTCATACGCCAGAAGACTGAATGAATTGCTAACATCATTAACGTTCCAATCCAACGTATGCCTTCAAAGAAGGATTGGTAGAGAAAATTGATTAACGGAAAATTAGGAACGCTCAGGTTATGGTGTAAAGTGGTTGAGGTCGCGTCACTAAGCAAAATACGAGCGCGTCCGGGGGTTTAACAAGTGCTGAGGTCGCGCCGTGGGTGATGCTAAGGGAAAAGTCTTCTCGGTGGAGCGCCGCGCTCAAGAACGCGGGCATCCGATCCAATCGCCGACGGCTGTAAAGGACGTTATGGCATCTTTCTCCTCCAACGCATTCGAAGAAGCACTTCTCGCCGAAATTTCGAGCTTGAGAACAGAGCTCTCCGAGATCCGCAAGGCCGTTGGACTTGGCATACCGGCCGCAGCGCAGCCGGCAGCACAGCCAGCCGAAGAAACCGACCCGTCTGATCCGGCCCTTGGCTCAACCGACATCGACCATGAACTGCGCGTCGAAATCGCGCAGATGGTCCGCTCCATCGGCCGGGCAAAAACCCAGATCGCGGCAATCAAGCACCCGATGTCCGCGGAAGACCAGATGCAGACCGCCTCTCTGCAGCTGGACACGATCGTGCAAACCACGGAAACCGCGACCAACGAAATCATGGAATCAGTCGATGCCATCGAAGGCACCCTGAAACAGATCCATGGCTTCACTCTCGATGATCCGGAAGTTCAGCAACTGATCGATCAGGCATCCAATCAGCTGATCTCGATCATCGAAGCTTGCAGCTTCCAGGACCTGACGGGCCAGCGAATCAATCAGGTGGTGAAGACACTGCGCTTCATCGAAAGCCGGATCCTGGCCATGATCGACATCTGGGGCGGTCTTGAAGCTTTCAAGGATCTGCCGATCCCCGAAGACGGGAGCACGGGCGGAGATGGAGCCGCAGACGAAGAGGAAGGCCTTCTTAACGGCCCGGCACTGGGTAGCCAGGGCCTCAGCCAGGATGATATCGACGCCCTGTTCGACTAGGTGACATCGGAAAAACTGTCGGCAGCTCGTCCCGGCAGGGCCTTAAGCAAGCCGGGATCTTGATCCGGGCCCGCCGATCACCTACATGAGGTAAGCGCGTGATCAATGAGGATGCGCGCTCTGAGTGCCGCGATGCGGGCTCGAAGATCGTCTCGCTCATGCGATGAGGGGTTGGTCCCATGTCACGGATGTCTGTTTTCAATTCCCCGCTCCTGCTTGGTTTCGACCATTTCGAGCGGACGCTAGACCGAATATCCAAATCCACGGCCGACGGCTATCCGCCCTACAATATCGAGCAAACCTCGAGCGACGGCCTGCGTATCACGCTTGCAGTCGCCGGTTTCGGCTCCGAGGAGCTGAGTGTGCAGATAGAAGATAGCCAGTTGGTCATCCGCGGCCGTCAGATCGAGGAAGACGACAGGATTTACCTGCATCGCGGCATTGCCGCACGGCAGTTCCTGCGTACTTTTGTTCTGGCGGAGGGTATAGAGGTGGTATCCGCGGATCTCGACAATGGTCTCCTTCATATCGACCTCCGCCGCCCGATGCCGGAAGTGAAGGTACAGACCATCGAGATCAATGCCGGAAAGAAACCGGCATCGCGGGTCTCGGCAAAGAAGCTTGATGTCGAGCGGGCCGACTGAGACCGTTAACCAGACGGCTCCATTAAGGCCTCAACAGGCAGTGTCCGGAATGCGGAGAGAGTAATGGGAATCGAAATGCCCCGACCGAACAGTGTACGCCACCTGAACTCACGGGACTTCGCCGCCCTCGGGCTGTTCGATGTCGCGTTCGTCAAGCCGGTGACAAGCGACGGCGAAGAGAGCTTCGAGATTCATACGGCGGACGGAAAGCTGGTCGCGGATGCGCCAAGCTGGGAGGCCGCCGTTTTCCTGATCGCCGAAAACGAGATGCAGGCGGCACGCGTCCACTAGGGCGTGTCCGCTACCGGGCAACCGCCAAAGATAATCCTAAATTAAAAGAAGACAGGCAGCAGCGCTCTTTCAGGCCGCGTTGCTGGCCTTTGCCTCGGTCAGAAGCGCATAGATCGCGTCCACACTGTCCGCACCGCGGATCTTCTCGCAGACAGCCTTGTCCCGCAGCAGACGGGAGACACGGGCCAGCGCCTTCAGGTGATCCGCGCCCGCGGATTCAGGTGCCAGCAGCAGAAATATGATATCCACCGGATTATCGTCGATCGCATCGAACTCGACGGCACGATCCGCACGCGCAAAGACCGCATAGAGCCGGTCCAGCGACGGCAGCTTGCCGTGCGGTATGGCGATGCCATTACCCATCCCGGTCGTGCCCAGGCGCTCGCGCTCAAGAAGCACGTCGAAGATTTCTCTTTGCTCAAGTCCAGTCACGTCAGCTGCACGGCGGGAAAGCTCCTGCAGTGCCTGCTTCTTGGATGTGACCTTCAAATGAGGGAGAACTCCCTCGGGAATAAGGATGTCCGCGATTTCCATCGTGTCTACCCTGCTCTCGTTTCTATATCTGGCGCCACGCAGGCTCACTCTGTCAAGCGAGCAGCCTGCGCGAACGCGCCGATCAGGATGGAGTCCGGCTCAAGCCTGAGCCAGCCCCTTCGGATCAATCCAACCGATGTTCCCGTCACTCCGACGGTAGATCACATTCATCTCGCCATGCGCCCGGTTCCGGAACATCACGACCTGAAGCTCCCCAAGCTCAAGGCGCATCACCGCCTCCTCGACCGAGAGATCCTCGATCGAAGTGGTCATCTCCGCGACGACCACCGGCTGCCATTCGTCCTCTACCGGCGGTTCGGAAGCCGGAAGCTCGCCAGCGAGGACGTATTGTTGCGCTGCAACTTTCGCGCCACCGTTTCCGCGATGATGGTCCCGGACCCGTCGCTTGAAGCGGCGCAGGCGCTTGTCGATATGCTCGCCCGCCTGATCCACGGAAGCGTAGGCGTCAGCCGCGATACCCTGACCGCGCACAAACATCTCGCGTCCCACATGGACGGCGATGTCGGTACGGAAATTGTTCCCCTCCTTGGAAACGGTCACGCTTCCGTCGAGGGGATCGCCAAAGTATTTTTCAGAGATCGCAGTCACCAAACGCTCGATATGCTCGTTGAGCGCCTCGCTGACCTGGACCTGCTTGCCGTTAATCGATAATTGCATGCTTCTTTCGCGGTCGATGAAATCTGACCTGTCACTGTCCGGCCCTGGGGCAATAGCACCCTTAAAAATCGGCCCGAACGCCGTCCCTCGGCGAAGGCGCGGAACTTATTAGCGCCCAAGAAGAGAGTCAAGCATTGCGCTTACCAGATTCCTAAGCGCCGGACAATTAGATCAAATTCGCATCGATTTTTCGCGTCTCCTCTGAACCGACGAGGGAATTTTCATCGCTTCGCGGTATTTGGCAATAGTTCGCCGTGCGATATCGACGCCGTCGCCCTTTAGTATCTCCACGATGCGATCATCTGATAGCACTTTTGTCGGTGGTTCCTCGTCGATCAATTTTTTGATTTTGAACCGGACCGCTTCCGCGGAAAGAGCGTCGCCACCTGCCGATGATGCGATGGCACTAGTGAAGAAGTATTTAAGCTCATAAATACCACGCGGTGTCGCCATGAACTTATTCGATGTGACCCGGCTGACCGTACTTTCGTGCATTTCGATCGCCGTCGCGATATCCCGCAGCACAAGCGGGCGCAGATACTGGATGCCATTCTGGAAGAAAGCATCCTGCTGGCGGACGATCTCTCCGGCCACTTTCAGGATTGTCGTCGCCCGCTGATGCAGCGAGCGCACCAGCCAGTTCGCCGACTGATGGCATTCGCTCAGATATTCCCGGTCGGATTTCTGTTTCGGCGCCTTGCTGATCTGCGAGAGATACGCATTGTTCACCAGCACGCGCGGCAGGGTGTCCGGATTAAGCTCGACGATCCAGGTACCGTCCGGCGCCGGGCGGACCAGCACATCCGGCGTGACCGCCTCGCTGGTATCCCGCTCGAAGGCCAGACCCGGTTTCGGATTGAGGGAGCGGATCTCCTCGACCATCTCCGTCATGTCCTCGACATCCACGCCACAGACCTTGAGCAGGCCCTGCATGTCGCGCTTGGCCAGCATGGGCAGATTGTCGAGCAAGGCCTGGATCGCCGGGTCGAGCCGGTTCCGGTCCTTCAGCTGCAGGGCGAGGCATTCCGAAAGATTGCGGGCAAAGATACCCGGCGGGTCCAGCCTCTGAAGCTTCCCGAGGACGGCCTCGACCGTCTCCACCGGACAGACAAGGCGCTCGGCCACGTCCTCGAGTTCACCCGTGTAATATCCGGCATCGTCCAGCGAATCGAGCAGGTCGGCCGCGATGATGCGTTCATCCGGCTGCACGATATCGAGGGATATCTGTTCAAGCAGATGCTCGCGCAGGGTCTTGTCCTGGCCGACGGACTCCTCCAGCCCCGGCAGATCCTCTCCGCCGCGTCCACCGCCGCTCCCCGCACTCTCCCAGCTGCCAAGCGTCGGGGACAGGGACGGGTCCGCTTCCTCGATACTGGCACTGCTCCAGTTGTTGTCGTAATCCGAGTCGCCCGGATCGTCATTTCCCGCCGGCAGGGACTGCGCGCTGGCCTGGTCCATCGTATCGGGGCCGTCCGGCGCCTCGTCCCAGCCGCTTTCGGCCGCATCGCCCGACGAGCCCTCGCTCTCGACCACCTTGTCATAGGCCGCGAGATTGTCCGCTTCGAGCGCCTCAAGAGTCGCCGGCCCGTCGTCTTCCCCCCGCTCAAGCAAGGGGTTCTGCTCGATTTCCGCTTCGACGAATTCGTTCAGTTCAAGATTGTTGAACTGCAGCAGCTTGATCGCCTGCTGCAGCTGCGGCGTCATGACCAGGTTCTGGGACTGCCTGAGGTCCAGTCTGGCTGAGAGCGCCAAAGCCGGTCTCCCTAGAGCCTGAAGCGCTCGCCGAGATACACCCGGCGGACGTCGGAATTGGCAACAATCTCATCCGGCACACCGTCCATCAGGACCTTTCCATCATGCAGGATGAAGGCCCGGTCGACAATATCCAGGGTCTCGCGCACATTGTGATCGGTGATCAGCACGCCGATGCCGCGATCCTTGAGATGGGAAATCAGATCGCGGATTTCGCTGACGGCGATCGGATCGATACCCGCCAGCGGCTCGTCCAGCAGGATGAAATTAGGATGCGAGGCAAGGGCGCGGGCGATTTCCACCCGGCGGCGCTCGCCGCCCGACAGCGCGATGGACGGAGTCCGGCGGAGATGGCTGATCGAGAATTCCGCCAGCAGATCTTCCAGCAGCGAATCCCGTTTTCCCGGATTGTCCTCGACGACCTCAAGCACCGCGCGAATGTTCTGCTCGACCGTCAGCCCCCGGAAGATCGAGGCTTCCTGCGGCAGATAGCCGATACCAAGCCGGGCGCGCCGGTACATCGGCAGGTCCGAGATATCGGCGCCGTCGAGATGGATGGAGCCGTAATCCGCCGAGATCAATCCGGTGATGACATAGAAACAGGTGGTCTTGCCGGCGCCGTTCGGCCCCAGCAGCCCGACCGCCTCGCCGCGCTGCACGGAAAGGCTGACATCGCGCAGCACCGGGCGCGACTTGTAGCGCTTGCCGAGATTTCGCACGACAAGACCGCGGTTACTGCTGACAAGGCGCGGGCCTTCGCCAGTTCCCACGGAACTGTCCGCCGCACCGATATTGCTATCGTTCATCCCTAGCCTATGCCCCGCTTTCCGGTGTGCCGTTTGCCGTGCCGGGTCATTT
>NZ_CAXBDC010000091.1:0-19025 GCF_963974195.1 uncultured Nisaea sp. | reverse complement strand
GCGCTTGACGGTCGCGCTGCGGTTGTCCGACATGGGTTCTGCTCCCAAGCAATATCCGGCGGCTATGTAGCAGGAAGCGCGGCACATTGCCAATCACCGGACTGCATATGCCTTCCCTGCCACCGCTCTTGCCAGCGGTCCGCACTTGACGTTATCCAGCCGATGCCCAAATTGGACGGGCACGTTATCCTTGGAGTTCTCATGAGCAATCAGGCCGCAGACCCGATCCAGTGGCACGGCACCACGATCCTTTCTGTCCGTAAAAACGGGCGCGTGGTCGTCGCTGGCGACGGACAGGTCAGCTTCGGCAATACGGTAATGAAGTCGGAGGCCCGCAAGGTCCGCCGGATCGGCAATGGCGACGTGATCGCCGGGTTTGCCGGAGCCACCGCCGATGCTTTCACCCTGTTCGAGCGTCTGGAAGAGAAGCTCGAGAAACATCCGGGCCAGCTTACCCGCGCCGCCGTCGAGCTGGCCAAGGACTGGCGCACGGACCGCTATCTGCGCCGTCTGGAAGCCATGATGGCCGTGGCGGACAAGTCCGCGTCTCTGGTCCTGACCGGCAATGGCGACGTGCTGGAGCCGGAAGACGGCCTGATCGGCATCGGCTCCGGCGGCACTTTCGCCCTCTCCGCCGCCCGCGCCCTGGTCGATCTTGACGACATGGATGCCGAGGCGATCGCCCGCAAGGCGATGAAGATCGCCGCCGATATCTGCATTTACACGAACGAGAATCTCACACTCGAGATGCTCGATACCGAATAACGCGCTGATATTTGACTCAGCTCTCGCATCCTGACGATTGGTAGAAACACGCATGTCCGCTTTCAGCCCGCGTGAAATTGTTTCCGAGCTTGACCGCTTCATCATCGGCCAGAAGGACGCCAAGCGCGCCGTCGCCATTGCCCTGCGCAACCGCTGGCGGCGCCAGCAGCTGGCCGACGATATCCGCGAGGAAGTGCAGCCGAAGAACATCCTCATGATTGGCCCGACCGGTGTCGGCAAGACGGAGATCGCCCGCCGCCTCGCCAAACTGGCGGAAGCCCCCTTCATCAAGGTCGAGGCGACGAAATTCACCGAAGTCGGCTATGTCGGCCGGGATGTCGAGCAGATCATCCGCGATCTGGTGGAAATCGCCATCGGCCAGGTCCGCGAGAAGATGCGCAAGGATGTGCATGCCAAGGCGGAACTGGCGGCCGAGGACCGGGTGGTCGACGCTCTGGTCGGCGAAAACGCGAACGCGGACACCAAGCAGAAATTCCGCGTCATGCTGCGCGAAGGCAAACTCGACGAGAAGGAAATCGAGATCGAGACGGCAGATGCCGGCGGCGGCGGCATGCCGACCTTCGAGATCCCCGGCATGCCTGGCGCCCAGATGGGCATGCTCAACCTGAACGACATGTTCGGCAAGGCCTTCGGCGGCCGCACCAAGAAGCGCCGCATGGCGGTTGCGGAATCCTACAAGGTTCTGGTCGAGGAAGAGGCGGACAAGCTGCTCGACGAGGAAAAAGTCGTGCGCCAGGCCATTGAGTCGGCGGAGCAGAACGGCATCGTCTTCCTGGACGAGATCGACAAGATCACCAGCCGTGCGGAGCGCGGCGGCGATGTCAGCCGCGAAGGCGTGCAGCGCGACCTGCTGCCGCTGATCGAGGGTACGACGGTGGCAACCAAGTACGGCCCGGTGAAGACCGACTTCGTGCTGTTCATCGCCAGCGGCGCCTTCCATCTGGCGAAACCCTCGGACCTGCTGCCGGAATTGCAGGGCCGTCTGCCCAACCGGGTCGAGCTGCGGGCACTTGAGCGGGACGACTTCCGCCGCATCCTGACGGAGCCGGAAAACAGCCTGCTGCGGCAGTACACCGCCCTGATGGCAACCGAGGAAGTCACCCTCGACTTCACCGACGACGCCATCGACGCACTGGCCGATCTCACGGTCGACATCAACAAGAATGTCGAGAATATCGGCGCCCGCCGCCTGCATACCGTGATGGAAAAGCTGCTCGACGAGATCAGCTTCACGGCGTCCGACAAGGGCGGCGAGACGCTGAAGATCGACGCGGCCTACGTGAACGAGCGGGTCGGCGAGCTGGCGAAGAACACCGACCTCAGCAAGTTCATCCTGTAGCGACCGCCCGGGCCGGCCTGTTCAGGAAAATTGTCAACAGGCCGGCAAGCGGGAGCCAGGAAGCGATCCGGTAAAGCACCTCCACGCCATACCCATCCGCCACCACGCCAAGCGCGGCCGCCGCCAGGCCGCCGACGCCGAAAGCCGCGCCGAAGAACAGGCCGGAGACCATGCCGATCCGGTGCGGCATCAGGGTCTGGGCATGCACCACGATCGCTGAAAAGGCGGAGGCCAGAATGGCGCCGGCGAAAATGGCCGCGACAATCGCCAACTCCGGCCCGAGATAGGGCACGGCGAGCGAAAACGGCAGGGCGCCCCAGAACGAAAAGACGATCATCGCCCGCGTACCGACCCGGTCGGTCAGGTGCCCGCCGACAATGCCGCCAAGAGCGGAGGCGCCAAGAAACACGAAGAGGACAATCTGTCCCCCGGCAATCGATGTGCCGAACCGTGTTCCCAGATAGAAAACGAAATAATTCTCGAAGCAGGCGAGATAGCTGAACTTGGCCGCGATCAGTGCCAGCAGGATCGCGATCTCGCGCACGGGCTCGCGCACGGGAACGGCAGAGGCACCGGGCCTGTCATGCTGTCCTGCCATCGGCACGGTCCCGCCCGTAACGGCAGCGTGGTGAGTCCATCTCCCGATCACGGCCAGCAGCACAATACCCGCGGCCATGAGCGGCGCGAACCAGGCCAGCGCCGATTGCCCCCTGGGCAGTACGAACAGGGCCAGCATCAGGGGCCCGAGGGCCGATCCCGCATGCCCGCCGAGCTGGAAGATTGATTGTGCAAGCCCGTGCCGCCCGCCCGAACTGCGTCTGGCGGCCCGGGCCGCCTCCGGATGAAAGATGGCGGAGCCCAGACCAAGCAGGACACTGGCCGCAAGCAAAACCACGTAACTTTGCGCCCATGCCAGAAGCAGCAGGCCAAGGCAGGTGATCGACATGCCCACGGCCAAAGACCATGGCCGGGGCTTGCGGTCGGCCCAGATGCCGATGACCGGCTGCAGAACCGAAGCCGTCACCTGATTGGCCAGTGTCAGGAAGCCCAGTTGCGTGAAATCGAGCGAGAAATCCCCGCGCAGCAACGGATAACTCGCGATCAGCAGGGATTGCGCCAGATCGTTCAGAAAATGGGCGCTGCTGGTCCCAACCAGGATCGGCAGATCCCGCGCCCGGCCTTGCGCTGCTGAAGACAGAATTGATGACATGCCGCTGCTCCCCGGGTTGACACAGACCCCAGATATCGCCCTTTTTGACTGACCCGCTACCGGGTATGGGACATAAATTTATGAGTATGGGCCAAACGCAGGCTGGCTTTGCCGGACCGTTCGGAGACGGGGAAGATGTCTTTGCCCTGGCGGAAACCTATGCGCCCGACGAGATCATTCCGGCACACAGGCATGCCCGCGCCCAGCTGCTCTATGGCCTGACCGGGGTTGTTCTGGTGCAGGGAACGGACGGCGCCTGGATGATGCCACCCGATTGCGGCCTCTGGATCCCGGCGGGACAGGAACATGAGGTGCGGATGCTGGGCGAGGTCCGGATGCGCAGTCTCTACCTGACCGAAGACGCCGCCCCCGGCATGCCGGACCACTGCGCCGTGCTGGCGATCAGCGATCTGGTGCGCACGCTTCTGGAAGCCGTCGCCGGCAGCCCGGCCCCCTTGCGGAGCACCAGTCGCGGAGGCCTGCTGACGGATCTGCTGCTGCACGAAATCCCGGCGCTTCCGGTTATCCCGCTCACCGTCCCGATGCCCGCCGCGCCACGCCTGCGGGCGCTCTGCCGGGATTTCCTGAAGCAGCCCTCGGCCAGCTCTGACATTGCCGCCTGGTGCGCCAGGCTGCATATGAGCCGCCGTAGCTTCACCCGCCATTTCCGGGCCGGGACAGGCCTCAGCTTCGTGGACTGGCGCCAGCGCGCCTGCGTAATGGCGGCCATCCCCCGGTTTCTTGCCGGGGAGCCGGTGACGGGCGTCGCCCTCGATCTCGGCTACGAAAACCCGGCATCCTTCTCAACCATGTTCCGCCGGATCACCGGCGCACCACCCAGCAGATATGTGCATGGCTTCGGGAAGACCGGCGACGGCAGCGCGCCTCAGTAACGCGGCGGGAGCTGTAGATCGACGCGGCGTGAAAAAGAAAACCGGCAAAGAGCACGGATCTCAGAAAATTGAGGCCTAAGCTGCCTTGAAGCCCATCTTAACAAGGGATTTTTCGATATGATCTTGCTGGACATCCATATCAATTATGAAGGCAAATGCCAATTGACCACCATTAGATAACTCGACGATAGCGCCTGCATTTTCTTTGTAAAAAACGTTCTTACCATCTGTGATCATGAACTTCGCAAGGCGCTCTTTGGATGCGCCCTTGGAATAGTATTTCCGAAAATCTCTCTGCGCTTGTTTTAGCTTTGCTACAGGTATTCTTCGGTCGAGAAGGCTTTTCATCGCTTTAAGCAGAAGAAGATCAGAATAGTTATAAAGCCTTGGTTTCCCTCGCCCAGGGTTTCTTAGTTTCGACGCCACCACAACACCTGAACGATGCAAGTAGTCCACCATATACGGTGAACGAAACCCGACGATTCGTGCAGCTTCTTTCGTCGTGAAATGGGTTTTTGCCGTCATCTCAAACTTAGCCATATTTAGAGTTCAGCACTGAACTCTAAATATTCATACAGTAACATCAATTAAATATACGAGCATTAAAACACACACATCAATATTGTGTGTGTTTTATAAAAAATAAGGCTAGATTTGGTATTTGCTTTTGATAGATTCATTGTAGCGAAAGATTTTTATCGCTACAGCGGCACCCGCCGCTCTTGTGAGAAGGAATACGGCGGGCGCCTAACCTCCAAAGCAGAAGGATACCAAATCATGACATACAAGTACCCATATGAAAATGCTGACGAGCGCACCAAAAGCCTCGTCTGGAACAAAGGTCGACCAATTGATGGGTTTGACCAAAGAGTTTGGCGAAGAGATGCCTGCGGTTACGCCATGAAATATGGAGATCATGGCAATACTGCTTCCGACTACGGTTGGGAGATAGATCACATAATCCCACGCTCTAAGGGTGGACAAGATGCGCTAGTAAATCTCCAACCCCTCTACTGGGAGAACAATAGGAAGAAGGGTGATACATACCCTTGGTACTGCGAAAATGCCGCTTAAAGCATTTCCTTAAATCCCGTCAGATCGAAAGCGCCGTTCTTCGGCGCTTTCTTTTTTAGTAACGCGGCCCCTTGCCCGGCGGGGCGAGTTCGGCGAGCAGTGTGTCGATGCGCGGGTCATCCAGATCGCGGATGCGGGCGGCGAGGGTGTTGGCGAGCTCCGTTGCTTTCGGGCTGAGCCCGGCCGTATCAATGACGACACGCGGGTTCGAGTGTTTCGCGAGCTTCTTCAGATCCTCCGCGTCGTCCCAGATTAGGCCGAAATACTGGCAGATCTGGTGGATCAGCCCGACGGTCGGCCGGCCTTTCTTGCCGTGCTCCAGGGCCGAGAGATAGGCGGAGGAAACCTGCAGGGCGGTCGCCATCTGTTTCAGGGTGACGCCTCGGTCGGCCCTGAGCTGCCTGATTTTTGCGCCGAACGGGGTCATATCTCGTCCTGTCTCGTCATCAGGTCTTCTGCCGCCTCAGCATGACATAGAGCGCGCCACTGCCGCCGTGCTGCGGCTGGGCAGGGGAATAGGTCAGCACCTTGTCCTTGTTCACACCTTCGGTCAGCCAGCGCGGCGTCATCCGGCGCAGCACGCCTGCCTCCCGCTCTCCGTCATCCGCCGAGCGCGTACCCTTGCCCGTGATCACCAGCACACACCGCTGGCCGCGCCGGTAGGCAGACGCGATGAAGCCGTTCAGCGCCCGGTGGGCCTGGTCCTGCCGCATGCCATGCAGATCGATGCGGCCGTCGATCTGCTGCTTGCCGCGTTTGATCCTGAGCGCCGTGCGCCGGTCTATCCCCGGAACCTTGCCCGGAGCGTATTCCGCCAACGCGCTCGGCACCTTGATCGCGGTGAAGCCGGGATCGTTCTGCGGGCGGCTGTGATGGCGCGGCGCCTGCTTGTCCTTACCGTTCTTTTTTGGCTGTTTCGTGCTGAGTTCCGGCACTGGCGGCACCTCTTCCGCAGCCAGTGCGGCACGGCGCTCGGGCGTCAGGGGCACCGTGTCGGCGACCACCTTACGCCACAGGTCGAGCTCATCTGCCGTTGGCCGCCGTGCCATAAATCCGCTCCGCTTCGGGGCTCAGTCCTTGACCAGCATGATGTGCAGCCGCCGGGGTCCGTGCGCGCCGAGCTGGATGATCTGCTCGACATCGCCGGTCCGCGACGGGCCAGTAACAAGATTGACCGTACGCGGGACACTTGCGCCCGGCTTCAGGCCGAGTTTCTGCCGCAACATGTCCCAGGCATCCTCGTAGGCACCAACAATCTGACTCTCCCGCAGCAGTACCACGTGCGTGTCCGGCACGAAATGCAGGCTTGTCGGGGTTTCGGCGGAAGAATGCAGCATCAGCGTGCCGGTTTCCGCGATCCCGGCATGAGCCGGCGTCAATCCCACCGCATCCTCGTTGACGGCGGCACCGCTGGTGATTTCAAGCGCGGGCGCCTTTTCCCACGGGATCACCGTGTCTTCCAGCGCCGGAGACTGCTTGATCCGGGCCGGCAGGTTCTCCCGGCGCAGATAGTCCGCCAGCCGCTCCGGCACGGATTCAAGGGAGTCCAGCCTGTCGACGGTGCAGGAGACTCCTTCCGCCATCTCGACAAAGAGGCCGATCTTGTGCGCCTGATCACCGTCGGAGCGCTTCGGCACCAGAATGCGTTCGTGCCCCTTCAGGCGCGCCTCGACAGCCTCGGCCGCCGCACCTTCAAGCTTGCCGCGTCCAAGGGACTTGCGGATGCCCGCCAGAATCTGTTCCCGCGCCTCGCTCATCACGCGTCCCCCTTCTTGCCGTGCCCGCTCATCTTGTAGAGCTGCTGGAAGGTGCGCCCTTCGGGGGCAGGCATGTCGCGCACCGAGGTCCAGCCGGAGGCCAGCGGCAAGGCGGCGATCCGGCCGCGCCTTCCGCCCAGAGCATGCAGTAGCGCAGCCCCCAACTTGGTCGATTGCCGATAGAGCCACGGTCTTTTGGCAAAGTACGACCAAAGCCCCAAACCCGCGCGAACCTGCGAGGTAGTCTTGTTCTCAGTGAACTCTTTTGCCCGGTAGTGGCGCATCATCTTCGGCAACGGGATGCGCATCGGGCATACCTGCTCGCAACGGCCGCAAAAAGTCGATGCATTGGGCAGATGACCGGCCTCGTCGATGCCGATCAGGCTTGGTGTGAGCACCGCGCCCATCGGCCCCGGATAGACCCAGCCGTAAGCATGCCCACCGACGGCGGCATAGACCGGACAATGGTTCATGCAGGCCGAGCAGCGGATGCAGCGAAGCATATCCTGATATTCGGTGCCGAGCATGGCGGAGCGGCCATTGTCGATCAGCACCACATGGAAGGAGGCCGGGCCGTCCAGATCGGTTTTCCGGCGCGGCCCGCTGGAAAAGGTGGTGTAGACGGAAAACTCCTGTCCGGTCGCCGAGCGGGCCAGCAGCCGCAGAATGCAGCTCGCATCCTCCAACGTCGGCACGATCTTCTCCAGGCTCGCCACCACGACATGCGCCTTGCCGAGGGTCTGGGTCAGGTCGCCATTGCCTTCATTGGTGACGATCACCGTCTGGCCGGTCTCGGCAATCAGGAAATTCGCGCCTGTAATACCGACATCGGCGGCGAAGAACTTGGGCCGGAGCTGCGTCCGGGCCTCGTCGGTAATGTCGCCGACTTCCTCCAGCGGGCGGTCCGGCGGCAGATCCGTGTGTTTCTTGCGGAAAGCCTCGACGACCTGCTCCTTGTTCACATGGATCGCCGGCGCGATGATATGGCTTGGCGGCTCATTCCGGAGCTGGATGATATATTCGCCGAGATCGGTCTCGATCGGCTCGACGCCGTGCTCTTCCAGATACTCGTTGAGGCCGATTTCCTCGGCCACCATGCTCTTGCCCTTGGTCACTGTCTTGGCATCGACGGAGCGGCAGATCTCCATGATGGTCTGCCGGGCTTCCTCGGAATTCCGGCACCAGTGAACCTGCCCGCCATTGGCGATGACGTTGCTTTCGAAACGCTCGAGATAGAAATCGAGATTCTCCAGCACGTGGTTCTTGATGTCCCGGCCCCGGTCGCGGAGATCCTCGAATTCCGGCAGCTTGGCGACAACATCCGCCCGCTTCTGCTGGAAGCCGGGGCGCATCTTGGAAAGCGCCTTCTGCAACTGGGCGTCGGTCAGCGCATCACGCGCATTCTGTTTGAAACTGTGCGAGGTGGCTTCCATCAGCGCTCTCCCTCGCCGATGGAGGGCTGGTCGGTCATGCCCGCCAGCACTTCGGCGACATGCCGGACCTCGGTCCGGGCGCCGAGGCGTTTCAGCTTGCCGCCCATGTTCAGCAAACAGCCAAGATCGCCCGCCAGGAGGTGATCCGCGCCGCTCTCGACGATCTCGGCCGCTTTCTGTGTCACCATCTTGTCGGAGATTTCCGGGTATTTGACGCAGAAGGTGCCGCCGAAGCCGCAGCAGATCTCGGCGCCCGGCATTTCCCTGATCGAGGTGCCGTCCATCGCTGAAAGCAGCTTGCGGGGCTGGGTCTTGACCTCGAGCTCTCGCAGGCCGGAGCAGGAATCATGATAGGTCACAGTGCCCGCGAAAGCCGCGCCGGTGCTCTCCATGCCCATGATATCCACAAGAAAAGAGGTCAGCTCGTAGGTTCGTTTGGCCAGATGCTGTGCCCGCATGGCCATCGCCGGATCATCCTCGAACAGCTCCGGATAATGCTCCCGGATCATCCCGGCGCAGGAGCCGGACGGCGCGACCACATAATCAAAGCCCTCGAAGGCCTCGATCACATTGGCCGCAATGTCGCAGCTGTCCCTGAAGTCGCCGGAATTGAAGGTCGGCTGGCCGCAGCAGGTCTGCGCCTCCGGCACAACCACCTCGCACCCGGCCTTTTCAAGCAGGGACAGGGTGGCGAAACCAACGGACGGACGGAATAAATCGACAAGGCATGTCACAAACAGACCGACGCGCGGACGGGCTTTCTCGGACGCAGACACAGCAGGCTCCCACTCACATCTCTTTTTTTATGAGGATGCGGGGCCCTTGGACCGGCACGCCGTATCCTATTGCTTTAAGGCAATATCGAGATTTTTCGGCAGAAGCACGAAATATCGACCCGTCGCGGCCATCGGCCCGGCTTTTTCCGCCGCCGTCGGGCCGTGGCCCCAGAACACGTCACCCCGCACACCGCCCTTGATGGCGCCGCCCGTATCCTGGGCGACGACGAGGCGCTGCAGCGGATTGCCGCTTTCGTCCGGATAGTCGACATCCAGCCAGACAGGCGCGCCGAGCGGGATATAACGCCGGTCAACGGCAAGAGACCGGCCCGCCGTCAGGGCCACGCCCTGTGCGCCGATCGGACCATCGCCATCGATGGTGCGGAAGAAAATGTAGGACGGGTTGAGATCCATCACACCGCGCATCTGGTCCGGATGCGCATGCAGCCAGGCGCGAATGGTCTGCAGCGATATCGCATCCTTGTCGATCTCGCCGTTCTCAACAAGATAGCGGCCGATCGGATAATAGCTGTGCCCGTTATGACCGTCATAACCGACCCGCAGCACCTGGCCGTTATCAAGCCGGATCCTGCCCGAGCCCTGGATATGCAGGAAGAAGACATCAACCGGATCATCGATCCAGGCCAGCGTTTCAACATTGTCGCCAAGCGCGCCGGTCTCTATTTCCGCCCGGCTTTCATAGGGGATCAGCCTGCCGCTTCGCAGACGTCCGGCAATCCGCTCCCCGCGCAAGCCCGCGCGCCAGTCTCCAAGATTGACCAGAACCAGATCCGACGGCCGTGCCAGCAGCGGGGTATCGAACCCTTCGCGCTGCTCCAGGGAACCGTTCAATTCAGGCTCGTAATATCCGGTAAACAGCCCGGCACCGTCTCCGGCGCGCACCTCGTAAGCAACGAACCAGGTCGACAGGAAATCGCGGACGGCAGCATCACCGCTGCCGTCGGACAGGCGGGAGAGGGCATCGCACGCCTCACGCCAGGCGGCCACGGTGCCGCCGATTTCCGCCGGGGCAATGGTGTCGGTATCGGATTGCCGGCGGAGCTTGCCGCAAGAGCGCTTCAGGGCGGGAAGCGCCTCGCTGACCCGATCGCTTTCCCAGGCCGGCAAGGCCGAGAGGTCGGTTCTCTCATAGCTGACCGGCGGCGAGACCGCGCGATCAGGGTCCTGTTCCGGCGCACAGGCGACCAGAGCCAGAACAGTCAGCAGCCACAGACGGCGCCACGCCAAGATATTCTCCAGTCCTCTTCGGACTATCACGATTGAGGGCTTACTCTTCAGGCACACGCGTTGCGACGAGGCGCCAGTTCGGATCCTGCGTTGCGATATCACGCTCGAAAGTCCAGAGATCGGTCACCGTTTCAATCCTGTCCGGGTCGCCATCGACAACCGATCCGTCCTCGGCGCGGGTAACCTTCACCTGGTCGGTGATGAATTCAACCGTCACACGGGCAACGGAGCCGGCAAGGTGGACATCATTGATCAAAGCCGACCGGAAGGAAGAAACCGTGGTTTCCTGCGTCTCTCCCGCCTGCTCGCGCGCATCGATCGCACCGGCAAAGGCCGACATCAGATCGTCCGCCAAAAGCGGGCGGAGAGCCTCCCGATCACCTTTGGCAAAGGATGTAACGACCCATTCGAACGCAGTGCGCGCACCTTGCAGGAATTCGATTTCATCGAAGGACGGATCAGCCATTTTCAGGCGCATCCCCTCCGACAGATCACCATCCTGCTGTTCCCCGACGCTGTTTTCAGCATCACGGCCCGGCAGCTGGATCACGTTGTCCGACTTGTTGCCCTGTTCGGGCGCCGGCGAAAACGGATCGCTGTGACGTTCTTCATGGCCCGTCCGTTTTCCAAGCACGCTACGCAGCTTGAAAACGAGGAACCCCGCAAGTATTGCGAATAAAATTATCTCGAACAAAGCGGAACCGTCGCCCATATCGTCCTTAACTGCGGGTGTTAAAACCCTTATCCATTGATGAAGAAACCGCCACTGGTTTTACGGCAGATCAAGTGTGTTCTGGCCAGAGACCTGCCGCTTTGACCTTCGGGCGACCGTACTACAGCATACATAGGCTGTCACTTTTGAAAGAACAACTATGGCCCTGCTAATCCTTTTCGTTCTGATCGGCATCCCCGTCATCGAAATCTACGTCTTCGCCGAAGTCGGCGGGATCATCGGTGGCTGGGCAACGGTCGGCCTGACCCTGCTGACTGCCGCCATCGGCGCAGTGCTGTTCCGGAGTCAGGGTCTCGCCGTGTTGCAGCGGGCCCAGGAACAGATACGGCGGGAAGAGACCCCGCTGGCTGAAATTATTGATGGCGTTGGCCTTCTGCTCGCCGCGGCCTTCCTGTTCCTGCCCGGTTTCGTAACCGACACAGCCGGATTTCTGCTTTTCATACCGCCGCTGCGCGTGGTGCTGATCGGCATGTTGTTTCAAAGTGCGGCGCGCGCCGCGGACTCTCATGTCTGGATTGTCCGGGGACGGTCCGGTAAAACCTCCGGCACTTCCGGCTCCCGGACGGTCATCGATGCGGAATTCGAGGATCTGACGGATACGGAAGATAAACCCGGAACCGATGCTGACCGTTCTGGCCGGGAGCTACCCCCGCGCTGATCCCGCCGACCTGCCCGCCGTACTTGCCAGCCGCATCTGAAGGAACCCGCCCGCATGCTGTTCGTCCGTCATGGCCAGTCCGAATTCAACGTCGTCTATGGCGCCACCGGGCGTGACCCGGGGATCGAGGATCCCGCCCTGACCGATCTCGGACGCGCCCAGATCCGGCATAGTGCCGAGACATTGCGCGGGCTCGATATCGATCACATCGTCTCCAGCCCCTATCGCCGGGCACTGGAGACGGCCCATATCATCGCCGAGACCATCGACAGGGAGATCCGGATCGAGCCGCTGATCCGCGAACACCGGCATTTCATCTGCGATATCGGCCGCACCCGGACACTGCTGCAAACCGACTGGCCCCATCTCGCTTTCGATCATATCGACGAGCAATGGTGGACCGATCATCATGAAGAAGAGCATGAGGTCCACGCGAGAGTGCGCACATTCCTCGACAACAACCACCAGCGAGCAGACTGGGACCGCCTCGTCTGCGTCAGTCACTGGGGCTTCATCAACCGTCTCACCGGCCTGCCGGTCGGCAACGGAACCGTCGTCAAAGTACAGCGGAACGGCGCCGGAGAGGTTGTCCACACCCCTGATCCATGATACCCACGCGCCTTCGAATTCACCCGGCAGAGACAAGATCGAACCGATGACCGACACAACAGATACCGGTACGGCGCCAGCCGAAGAGCAGACCGCAATCAACACCTTCTCGATGACGGTGAAAGCGCAATATATCAAGGACATGTCCTTCGAAAACCCGAAGGCGCCCTATAGCCTGCGCTCCGATATCCGTCCTGACATTGAAATCGGTGTCGATGTCCGCGCCGAGCGGATGGCGGAGAATGTCTTCGAAGTCATCCTGCAGCTGAACGTCAATGGCGTTCACGAGGGCGACAAGGTTTTCATCGTCGAGCTGGCTTATGCAGGCGTGTTCCAGTTCGAGAATGTCCGGCCCGACCAGACCGAATATGTGCTGATGGTCGAGTGCGCCCGGCTGCTGTTCCCGTTCGCCCGCCAGATCATCGGTCAGGTGACCGCAGATGGCGGCTATCCGCCGCTGCATATCCAGCCGATCGATTTCCTCGGCGTGTTCCAGAAGAACGAGCTGCAGCGTCAGGAAACCGGTGGTATCGACGTCTCCAAGATCGAGACAGAAGGCACCGCCTGATTATTCCGCGGCTTCGCCGGTCCGGTTCCAGATCGGGTCCTTCACCTTTTCCATGAGCGTCGCATGCGCCGCGAGTTCGTCCGCGCTCGGTGCATGCGGGCGCGGCGGCCTGATAACCGCCTCACGGATTTCCGGCGCGGCCTGTCCGCTCTTTTCCTGCCCGGCAAGCTCAAGCCCGGGCTGCCGTCCACCGATCAGCTCCAGGTAAACCGACGCCAGCAGATCCGCATCGACGAGGGCGCCGTGCAGATCACGGTGCCCGTTGTCGATCTCGAACCGGCGGCAGAGCGCATCCAGACTGGCCTGCGCGCCCGGATATTTGCGCCGGGCCATGGTCAGCGTGTCGATCGACTGCTCCATCGGTATTTCCGGGCGGCCGAGCCGCTTCAGTTCCGCATTGATAAAGCCCATGTCGAATCTGGCATTGTGGATAACCAGGACGGCATCCCCGACGAATTCCAGGAAGCCATCCACAATTCCGGCAAAGTTCGGATAATCGGCAAGGAACTCGGTCGAAAGGCCATGCACCTCGAAGGCGCCCTGTTCGACCTCACGCTCCGGATTGATATAGACGTGATAGCTCTCACCGGTCGGCACATGGTTGATCAGCTCGATGGCGCCGATTTCGATAATCCGGTGTCCCTGTTTCGGGTCGATACCCGTGGTTTCCGTATCAAGAACCAGTTCACGCATGTCGAATTCCCAAGTGGCGCAGAATCTTCTTTATGGCCCGGACAGTGGCGGCCCGGCCGAGGCCCGTGTGCAGGACATAATCAGCGCGGCGGCGCTTTTCGCCATCCGGCATCTGTTTCTTCAGGATAGAAGAGAGCCGCTCCGCTGTCATGCCGGGGCGGGCCAGAACCCTTTGCCGTTGTAGAAAAGCCGGCGCGGATACCACAAAGACATAATCACAGATATCCTCGCCACCGGTCTCGAACAGAAGAGGGATGTCGAGCACGGCCGCCCGGCGCCGTGCCCGGCGCTGCAGATCAAGAAACCGGTCCCGTTCACGGCGGACAAGCGGATGAACGATCGCTTCCAGATCCCGCAAGGCCGCCGCATCGCCAAACACGATCTTGCCAAGCCGCTCCCGATCGACGGCACCATCGACCACCGCATCCGGAAACCGGCGGGAAATCGGCGCGACGGCCAGCCCGCCAGCCTGAAACAGGGAATGTACCGAAGCATCCGCATCATGCACCGGAATCCCCAGCCGCCGGAACATCTCCGCGGCCGTACTTTTCCCCATGCCGATAGAGCCTGTCAGGCCGAGAACCAGCATGAAAGTCAGGTCCGGAGCGCGCTGTGCGTGCGCATGAAATCAAGCAGGGGAAGCAATGGCAGTCCCAGCACGGTGAAGAAATCACCCTCGACGGACGTGAAAAGCTGCGCGCCGACGGATTCAAGCTGATAGGCCCCCACGGACTCAAGGGCCACATCCCCGACCGTATCAAGATAAGCCTCTATGAACTCATCGGAGAGCGGACGAACAAGCAGACTGGCCGTGGCAATATTATGCCAGATCCGGGTTCCACCGGCGGAAACGACCACGGCGCTGATCAAGCTGTGCCGCTTTCCGGAAAGGCGGCGAAGATGCGCGGCCGCGCCGGCCCGGTCTTCCGGCTTGTCCAGCCACTCCCCCTCGATATCGAGCATCTGATCGGCACCGATCACCAGCGCTTCCGGCATGGCGCGGGAAATCGTGTTCGCCTTCATTTCTGCAAGAAAGGTCGCGACCTCGGCCGCACTCGCCCCTTCGGCCCGCAGGCTGCGTTTGAATTCGGACTCATCAACGGCGGGTTTTCGTATTTCCACGGCCAGGCCCGCCGAGCGGAGCATATCGGCGCGGGTCCGGCTTCCGGAGGCCAGCACAATCGGTTTTTCACCGCTACCGGCAAGATGAGAGAGATCGAGAGATTCGGTCATCAGGATTCCAGACCGTGAAATTTCGCGTATTTCTGAAGCACTGCCGCAGCGGTTTCCTCGATTGACCGGCGGGTCACATCGATCACCGGCCAGCCGCCCTTGGTGAAGAGCTTGCGCGCCTCGATCACCTCCGCACGGACCTTTTCCGGATCGACATAATCCGTCTCGTTGCTGTGCTGGAGCATCAGCATCCGGTTACGCCGAACCTGGGTCAGCCGGTTCGGATCGTTGGTCAGGGCAATCACGAACGGCTTTTTCAGGCTGTAAAGCTCCTGCGGCAGGGCAACACCCGGCACCACCGGGATATTCGCCGTCGCATAGCCCCTGTTCGCAAGATAGAGCGATGTCGGTGTTTTCGAGGTCCGGGAGACGCCGACGATCACAATGTCGGCATCTTCCAGATCATGCACCATCTGCCCGTCATCATGCGCCAGCGTGTAATCCATGGCGCGGATCCGGTTGAAATAGGCCGCATCCAGCTCATGCTGCCGGCCGGGCCTTCCATGACTTTCCTGGCCCAGGAAAGTGCCAAGGGCATTCACCACCGTATCCAGCACGGAGATGCAGGGAACCCGGCGCTGCTGGCAGCCCATCTCCAGTTGCTGGCGAAGCTCCGGATTCACCAGGGTGAAAAGCACGGGGCCCGGATACACACTGACCGCGGAAAGCACCTTCTCGATATGGCCGGACGTGCGCACCAGAGACCAGACATGCTCGCGCGCACGAACCCCTTCAAACTGGACGAGGCAGGCCCGTGCGACCTGATGGTTGGTTTCACCGGTCGCATCCGACACCAGGTGAAGATGAATATCCGTATCCGTCACATTCCACATCCGGTTGGGGATAACTGCGTACGATCTGTTTACAGAATCCGGAATCTCTTCCGAAAGGAAATCTGCACCACTTCATGCATTAGCTAGCAGGTCGGTTGTTAGACGGGGAGCAATCTTTTCCCGGACGGCGCACAACTTCCCGCCGGGCTGCCAAAAGCAGGATATCCCCATTATTCACAAACTATCAGGCTTGATGAACTTCAGGGACTTGCGACGTTTTTACCCCTCCTTATCCCCGATCCGGCCCTGTATGGTCTGGACAGAACAGAGCTGTGGATGACCTGTGCCTAAATGATAATCCCCAGGACTCACAGCGCTACTACAACCACTTCTTAGTTATTTCTAATAAGATTCTTTGTTAGGAGTGGCGTACTTATTCACCAGACAGACAGGCAATCGATGACCGAGAAAGCTCTTCTCAGCGTACTGGCCGGAAAAACAGCGGAAACCCCTCCGATCTGGCTGATGCGCCAAGCTGGACGGTATCTGCCGGAATACCGGGAACTCAGGGCAAAAGCCGGGTCTTTCGTCGATCTTTGCCTCAATCCGGAAATGGCGGCGGAGGTTACCTTGCAGCCGATCCGCCGGTTCGGCATGGATGGCGCCATCCTGTTCTCCGATATTCTGATCGTGCCCTACGGCCTTGGCCAACCCCTGCGCTTTGTTGAGGGCAAGGGTCCCGTTCTGGATCCGGTCACGGATCGAGCGGCACTGAAGAGTCTCGATCTGAATGGTCTCTCAGAGCGCGTAGGGAACGTCTATGAGACCGTTTCGCGTGTTCGTGCGGCCCTCCCTGCCGAAACAACCCTGATCGGCTTCTCTGGCAGCCCCTGGACCGTGATCACCTACATGGTCGAAGGCGGCAGCAGTAAGGATTACGCTGCGACAAAGCGCTGGGCCTATTCGGATCCTGAAGGCTTTCAGGCGCTGATCGACATCGTGGTCGAAGGCACGATCACTTACCTTCTCGGCCAGGCAAAGGCCGGGGCAGAGGTTCTGAAGCTGTTCGACTCCTGGGCCGGTGTGCTGTCGCCACGTTTGTTCCGGATGGCTGTCATTGAGCCGACAAAGAAGATCGTCTCGGCGGTGAAGGCGCAATATCCGGATCTGCCGATGATCGGGTTTCCGCGCGCGGCAGGGGCCAATTATCTCGATTATATCGAGGAAACCGGTGTCGACGCGGTCGCGGTGGATACGGCGATGCCGATCCGCTGGGCAGTGGAAAACATCCAGAGCCGGATGCCGATCCAGGGGAACCTTGATCCGATTGCCCTGCTTGCCGGCGGGTCCGAGCTTGAAGCGGAAGTCGAGAGCATCCTCTCGGTGGCGTCTTCGAAGCCGTTTATCTTCAATCTCGGGCACGGCATCCTGCCGAGCACGCCGATTGAGCATGTCGAGCAGCTTGTCCGGCAGGTTCGCGCCGGGCGCTGAGGCTATCCGGCACAGAGGTTTAGGCAGAGGGGTTTCGGCTGAGGAGCCAGGGGCATGAGCTACGAATGGATCAAGGCTTTTCACGTGATCAGCATGGTCGCCTGGATGGCGGGTATGTTTTATCTGCCGCGGCTTTACGTCTATCACGCGGCTGCCGAGACTGGCTCTGAGCTTTCCGAAACGCTGAAGATCATGGAGCGGCGTCTGCTCCGGGCGATCATCAATCCGGCGATGATTTCGACGTTCATATTCGGAATATGGATGCTGGTTCTGGTTCCGGACTATCTCTCGGAGCCATGGATGCACGTGAAGCTGACCTGCGTCATCGTGATGACCGGTTTCCACGGCGGATTGTCCCGCTGGAGGCGGCAGTTTGCCGCGGATGCAAATCCGCACAGCGAACGCTTCTATCGCATAGCGAATGAGGTTCCGACGATTTTGCTGATCGTGATCATAATCATGGTGATCGTGAAGCCGTTTTCCGGATGAATTCCATTTTTCTTAAATATTCGGGTTTGACATTCGGCGCGGAAGCACTGTAATTGAAATTAGCGCTGAACGCCTTACGGCTCTGCGTCAGGTCTTTCCCGCACAAGAACGAATAATAAAAGTCTGCTCTAACCGGCACACTCGTGCGGCTTGCTCATAGGCCGACCTCTCAAAACATTCGTTATACCTGCTCATCGACAGGACGATGCATCTTCAAGAGCTGAAATCGAAGACACCTCAAGATCTTCTCGCATTTGCGGAAGACTTGGAGATCGAGAACGCAAGTGTTCTGCGCAAGCAGGACATGATGTTCGCTATTCTTAAACAATTAGCTGATAACGATCTACCGATCTACGGCACGGGTGTTCTTGAAACACTGCCGGATGGTTTCGGTTTCTTGAGATCGCCAGAATCGAATTATTTGCCGGGTCCGGATGATATTTACATCTCTCCGAGCCAGGTGCGGCGCTTTGGGCTGCGCACCGGCGATACGGTCGAGGGACAGATCCGGGCTCCGAAAGACGGTGAGCGGTACTTCGCGTTGCTCAAGGTCAATCAGATCAATTTCGAAGATCCGGATGCGGTTCGTCACCGGATCAACTTCGATAACCTGACTCCGCTGTATCCGGAACAAAGGCTCAATCTCGAGCTCGAAGATCCGACAAACAAGCAGCAAGGTGCCACAACGCGCGTGATCGATCTGATTGCACCGCTTGGCATGGGGCAGCGTGGTCTGATCGTGGCGCCGCCGCGGACCGGTAAAACGGTCATGTTGCAGAACATCGCTCACGCGATCGCCGCGAACCACCCGGACGCCTATCTCCTGGTGCTGCTGATCGATGAGCGGCCGGAAGAAGTGACCGACATGGACCGTTCGGTGAAGGGCGAGGTTATCAGCTCGACCTTCGACGAGCCGGCATCGCGCCACGTCCAGGTCGCGGAAATGGTGATCGAGAAGGCCAAACGCCTGGTCGAACACAAGCGCGACGTGGTCATTCTGCTGGATTCCATCACGCGTCTGGCGCGTGCCTACAACACCGTGGTGCCGTCGTCGGGCAAGGTGCTGACCGGTGGTGTGGATGCGAACGCCCTGCAGCGGCCGAAGCGCTTCTTCGGTGCGGCCCGTAATATCGAGGAGGGTGGCTCGCTGACGATTATCGCGACCGCGCTGATCGATACCGGCTCCCGCATGGACGAAGTCATCTTCGAAGAGTTCAAGGGTACGGGTAACTCCGAGATCATCCTGGACCGCAAGCTGGCCG
>NZ_CAXBDC010000090.1:0-19078 GCF_963974195.1 uncultured Nisaea sp. | reverse complement strand
TCGGTCCTGAGACCAGATGCGCTGCCACCGAAATCCAAAATCGGCACTGGACTTATCCAATATGATGAATATTATTTCATTTATTCGTTTTTTGCGTGTTTATATTTGTCGATTTTTCCATTACCGGCAATAGCTTATCCTGCGCAGAACAAGCCGCGTCAGGGCGCTGGAGCGATCACAGTCAGATGGGTGCCGGCTCCATGATCGACGATCCGGGCTCCCGATAACCCGGCTCCCTTGACGATCTTTCCCAAACGCTCACGGAACCCTGTTTCGGATGCCGGACTGCTATAGCGGAAGCCGATACCACCGCCCGCTTCCGGCAGCTCGATGACAACAGGCGTCAACGGCCCGCTCCCCTCGACCGTGAGGATATCGGCAAGCGTGAAAACCGCTTCCGGGGCAATTCCGTCGAAAGCGATCTCGAACGCCGTAGTTTCTACCTGCGAAGAGCCCTCCGGCGGAAGTCCCGCCGCTGCGATCGTATAGGGAAGAATGTGAAGCACGCCCTTTTGCCCATGAGCGACCGCCATTAACTGCCGGAAAAAAACAGCCGCGGAGACGGGAGCCGTTTCTGCAAGCACGGCTGGGAGATCCTCGGCCAGCAGAACGAAAATCGCCTCCCGGTCCTGCCGCAGCCCGGTTCGCGCGGCGACAAACAGTCCGGGCGTACCGCCGATCCGGATAAGATGCTCCTCACCCGCCGGGATCTGCAGCACAGGCCCGTCCCCGGCCTGCGCCATCCGGCCGGTAAAGTGGATGGGCTGGACCATTCCATCCGCCGTCCGGGCGTAAAACGCCGCGCTGCGCGGGTGCGGAGACGCGGCAATATGGACACGCGGCACGGCCCCGCCGCGCAGGGCCGCCACATCAAGCCGCACCTCCGGTTCTGCCGCGCCGACATCCAGCGGCGCGACAAGGAAGAAGGAGAAAATCACGCCCGCAAGCAGGAGCGCGCGCACCGGATCAGCTCTTGCGCGCCGCAACAGCTTCGGCCAGGACGCAGAGGATCTCGAACATGATCGTAGCGCCCGTCAAAGCCGTGATCCCGCTCGGATCGAAAGGCGGCGACACCTCGACCACGTCCGCACCGATCAGGTTCGCCCCGCTCATCCCGCGCACAAGCAATTGCGCTTCCAGAGCCGTGAAACCGCCGATCTCCGGCGTGCCCGTACCCGGCGCATAGGCCGGGTCGATGCCATCGATATCGAAGGTGAAATAGGTCGGCCCATCGCCGATCACCCGGCGCGCCTCTGCGATGACGGCATCCAGCCCCATCTCATGCGCTTCATGGATCTGGATCACGCGCATGCCGTGCTCGTAACTGAAGGCCCATTGATCCCGTGAATTGATGCCGCCGCGAATACCGATCTGCACGCAGCGCTTGGGATCAAGCAGCCCCTCGTCCACCGCCCGTGAAAATGGCGCTCCATGATGAAAACGGGAACCGAGATAATCGTCCCCGGTATCGCAATGGGCATCGATCTGGATCAGCCCGACAGGCCGCTCGCGCGCCAGTTCCCGAAGGATCGGCAGGGAGATGGAATGGTCCCCGCCAACACTGAGCGGAATGGCCCCGGTCGCGGCCAGCGTCTTGTAATAATCCTCGATCTCCTGATGCGCGCCTTCAAGCTGAAAGGGCCGCTCGACCACCGCGTCCCCCACATCGCCAATCATGCACAGCTCATAGGGACAGACGCCCGTCGCCTGATTGATCGTGCGCATCAGACTGCTTTGATTGCGCACCTCGCGCGGGCCGTGCCGGGCACCGGGACGGTTTGTGACGCCGCCATCATAGGGAACCCCGACCAGGGCGATGTCGAGCCCGGCCGCGGTCTCGCGATATGGTGTGCGCATAAAGGTCGGAATGCCGGTATAGCGCGGCAACCCCATCGCCTTGATATCCTGTTCCGACATCGTCATCGCCAGTCTCCCAGTTGCTTTCGTTCCAGTTTGCGATTGGGCCAGAGCGGATTGCAAGTCTGGACCCTCACGGCAATTGGGCGCTACTGTCCGTCTCCCGCCGAGATATCAAGAGACCGACATGACACAATATTTTCCTGCCTCAAGCGAGTCTTGGGAACGCATCGATCCGCGCGATGCCGGCTTTGACGCCGACGGCCTGAAAGCCGCCAGCGACTTCGCCATTGCGAACGAATCCAAGATGGACCGCGATATCCGCCGCGCCCTCGACAACGATCTGTTCGGCGAGCCGGAAGGGCTGCGCGACGTTATCGGCATCACCCGGCCGCGCGCCGACCCGCATGGCATGATCCTGAAGGGCGGCCGCATCGTTCATGAATGGGGCGACACCACGCGCCCGGACATCACCTTCAGCATCGCGAAGAGCTACCTGTCGATCTGCGCCGGCCTGGCGCTGGATGACGGTCTGATCCCCAGCTTCGACCGTCCGGTCGCCGAGCTGGTCGATGATGGCGGTTTCGACGATCCGCAGAACAAGCCGATCACCTGGGCGCAGCTTTTGCAGCAGACCAGCGAGTGGCAGGGCACGCTCTGGAGCAAGCCAGACTGGATCGATCACAACCGCGATCTCGACGCCCAGGCAGGCGAAGGCACGCTCAAGGGCAAGACCCGCGACATGCAGACCCCCGGCACGTTCTGGGAATATAACGATGTCCGCGTGAACCGGCTCGCCCTCGCCCTGCTCCGGGTCTGGAAGCGGCCGCTTCCCGAAGTCATCAAGGAACGGGTCATGGATCCGATCGGCGCATCCACCGACTGGGAATGGCACGGTTACGAGAATTCCTGGGTCGATATAGACGGCAAGAAAATCCAGTCGGTCTCCGGCGGCTCGCACTGGGGCGGCGGCATGTTCATCAGCTCCCGCGACCAGGCCCGGACCGGCCTGCTCATGGCCCGTGGCGGCGCCTGGAACGGCAAGCAGCTGATCTCCGGGAACTATATTGGCCAGGCGACCACCCCCTGCCCGATCAATGCGGATTACGGCTATCTCTGGTGGCTCAACGGCGCCGGCGGCTCCGCGCCTTCCGCGCCACGCACCAGCTATTTCGCCAAGGGCAAGGGCTCGAATGTCATCTGGGTCGATCCGGAACTCGACATGGTCGCCGTGGTCCGCTGGATCGAACGCGACGCGTTTGACGGATTCTGCGGCGCCGTGATGAAGGCTGTCCGGGGCTCGTAAGAATTTATTAATCTAAACTGGAGATTGTTGTGCATTCGGTTGGATGTCCAACTGAACCGACGGAATTCCACGAATACGGATGCCGGGGGTTCGAGGAATGCGGGTCACTATTTTCCATTACGCAATTCTGATTCTGGGGTTGCTCGCGATTGCGGTGCCGGACGGCGCCGCAATCAGCGCGTCTTCCCTCACGAACCAGCACAGTCTGCCCGGCGCCGCCACCCTGGCGGCAGCTACAGGTGCTCCTGCCTCGGAGTCGTCCCTGTTTTACGGGGTGAGCCCGGCACTGATCTGGGGCGGGATAGCATTCATCCTGTTCCAGAGCGTGCTGATCACCTTGCTGGTCTTCAATCACATAAAACGCCGCAAGGCCCGCGAGGCCCTCATGCAAAGTGAGAGGCGGTTCCGGGATATTACCTCGATCTCGTCAGACTGGTTCTGGGAACTCGATGAAAACCACAGGCTGACCGATCTGTCCGACCGGTACGAAAAAGTGACCCGGCAGGCCGTGTCATCCCAGCTCGGCACGACATATTTGCGGTTCGAAAAACTGAGCTGGAACGACGACCGGAGAGACGCGTGGAAAGAACATCGCGAGGCCATCAAGGCCCGCCGCTCTTTCCGTAATTTCGAATATGCCGCCCCCGGTGCGGATGGAGAACGATGCTACCGGCGCATCAGCGGCACGCCGGTTTTCGAGAATGATGTCTTCAAGGGCTATCGGGGAACAGGCACCGACATCACAGAGGAGTTCGAGCGCCGGAACCAGTTGCTGCACATGATCTATGAGGCGGATCTGGCGAACCGGGCCAAGAGCGCGTTCCTCGCGAATATGAGCCATGAGCTGCGGACCCCGCTCAACGCGATCATCGGATTTTCGGAAATCATCACCGGACAATTGTTCGGCGAACTGAAGAATGCGCGTTATCTCGATTACGCCAAGGACATCAACGATACCGGCAAGCATCTCCTGACTGTCCTGAACGATCTGCTCGACGTTTCCCGGATCGAAGCCGGTTTCCTGACGCTGGACGAAAACGTCATCGACCTGCGGCGGATGATGCGGTCATGCGCCCGAATGCTGGACGAGAAAATCTCCGACGCGAAACTCAGCCTGACGCTGCACACTCCGCCGGAACTGCCGGCCCTCCTTGGCGATGAAACACGCCTTCGTCAGGTTGTGATCAACCTGCTGACAAATGCCGTGAAATTCACCCCGCCCGGTGGAACGATCACGGCAAGCGCCGCGATTGTCGACAGCGGCGGGCTTGAGATCACGGTCGAGGATACCGGCGTCGGCATCTCCAAGGCGGACATTGAGCGTGTCATGGAGCCGTTCCAGCAGGCCGAACAGGACTTGTCCCGACGTTATGGCGGCGTCGGCCTCGGCCTGTCCCTCGCCCGGACCCTGACCGAACTGCATGACGGAACGATCAAGCTGGAAAGCGAACCCGGCGTCGGAACGCTGGTTCGCATCCACCTGCCGGCCAACCGCGTGCGTGCCTATCCGGTCCAGGACCTTGAACAAAAGCCCCTGGACCAGATCAAGCCTCTCAACCGCGTTTCCGGCTAAAGTCCCTTCAGATCTCGACGATCTTGCCCGGATTCATGATGTTGTTCGGATCAAGCGCCCGCTTGATCGAGCGCATCATCTCCAGCGCCGGGCCATGCTCTTCCTCAAGATAATGCATCTTGCCGTAGCCGACCCCGTGCTCGCCGGTGCAGGTGCCGTCCATTTCGAGCGCCCGATAGACCATCCGCTGGCTGTGCGCCTTGGCCCGGGCCATCTCTTCGGGATCGTCGGGATCGATCACATAAACAAGATGGAAGTTACCATCACCGACATGACCGACCAGCGGGGCGCAGAGTCCGGACTCAACAATATCCTTCTTCGTCTCCCGAATGCATTCCGCCAACCGCGAGACAGGAACGCAGACATCCGTCGGCCAGCCCTGTGAGCCGGGGCGCAGTGCAAGCCCCGCATAAAAGGCATCGTGACGCGCCTGCCAGAGAACGTTCCTGTCCTCGGTCCGGGTCGCCCATTCGAAGGAGCTGCCGCCGAAATCCGCAGTGATCGCCTCAACCGTCTCGGCCTGTTCCTTCACCCCGGCTTCGCTGCCGTGGAATTCGAAGAAGATCGTCGGCTTGGCCTCGTATCCCTTAAGCTTCGAATAATCGATGCAGGCGCCCATCTGGACGTCATCCAGCAACTCCATCCGGGCAACGGGAACACCGGCATGGATTGTTGTGATGACCGAATCGACCGCACCTTCGAGTGTCTCGAACTGGCAGACCGCCGACGAGATCGCTTCCGGGATACCGTACACCTTCAGAGTGATCTCGGTGATGATGCCGAGCGTGCCTTCGGAGCCGACGAAAAGACGTGTGAGGTCATATCCGGCGGACGACTTCCGGGCCCGGCGCGATGTCCGGATGATTTCTCCGCTCGGCGTGACGACGCGCAGCGACAGCACATTCTCCCGCATGGTGCCGTAGCGCACCGCATTGGTGCCGGAGGCGCGGGTTGCGGTCATGCCCCCGATCGAGGCATCGGCGCCCGGATCGATCGGAAAGAACAGGCCGGTATCGCGCAGATGCTCGTTCAGCTGCTTGCGGGTCACGCCCGGCTGCACCGTGACATCCAGATCTTCGGCATGAACCGCGAGTACCCGGTTCATCAATGAGGTATCGATGGAAACACCGCCCCTGAGCGCGGCGACATGGCCTTCAAGTGAGGTGCCGGTGCCGAACGGGATGACCGGAAATTTCAGCCTGTTGCACACGATGACGGCGCGGGCGATCTCCTCTTCGCTTTCGGCGAAGACGACAGCGTCCGGAGCCATCGGCGCATGATAGCTCTCGTCCTTGCCATGCTGGTGACGCACGGCGGCGGCGGTGGTGAAACGGTCCCCGAATATCTGCTTCAGAGCATCGAGCGCTGCGTCACGAGTGGCGGCATCGACGGGTTTCGCCTCTACATCCATTTGGGGATCTCCGTTTAAAAAAGGTGGGCCGGTCAAACTACTCCCGGTCATCACCACCAGCAAGGGGCCCCGCAGTTATCCCTGCGGCCACACGCCCTGTTGACGGCAGCCCCGGCAGCCGACATGTTCCGTCAAGATTCTACAAATGTTCCACTATGCGCGGCAGTGCTTGAAACGTGAGTATCTGGGGTAAAATCATCGGCGGCGCTGCCGGCCTCGCTCTTGGCGGGCCGATCGGCGCACTGCTCGGCGCGACCGCAGGCCACGCCGTGGACCGGTTCGCCAGTTCCGATACACCGAAGGATGAGGAAGCGGCGACCAAGAAAATCGCCTTCACCATCGGGGTCGTTGTGCTCAGCGCCAAGATGGCGAAGGCCGATGGCGTGGTCACGCGTGACGAGATCGCCGCCTTCCGGGAAGTCTTTCGCATTCCCCCCGAAGAGGTTCGCAATGTCGGACGGGTCTGGGATCTGGCCCGGCGCGATGTCGAGGGATTCGAGATCTACGCACAGCAGATTGCCCGGCTGTTCAACCCGGGTTCTCCCATCCTTGAAGAGCTGTTGCTGAGCCTTTTCCATATTGCCAAGGCGGACGGTGTCATTCACCAGAACGAGATCGCCTATCTGGAACGCGTCGCCGAGATCTTCGGGTTTGACGCGCTGGCCTTCCAGCGCATGCGTGCTGTCTCCGGCGACAAGGATGCGGAAGATCCCTACAGCGTGCTGGGCATCGCCCATGACGCCGACGACGCCGAAGTCAAAAAGATCTATCGCACCCTGATCCGCGAGCATCATCCGGACCGGCTGATCGCCGAAGGTCTGCCGGAGGAATTCGTTGCCGCCGCCACGGCGAAAATGGCCGCGATCAACGCCGCCTATGACCGTATCGCCAAACAACGCGGTATGAACTGAGCATGGCCCGAGCCTCTTCCGCCCCGCCGATCGTCGCCCTTCGCAACGCCCGGCTCACCCTCAGTGAACGCATTCTGTTCGACGATGTAGACGTGACTGTCGCCAAGGGCGAACGGATCTGTCTCGTCGGCCGGAACGGTTCCGGCAAGTCGACGCTGCTGAAATGCCTCGCGGGGCAAGTGGATCTCGACGGGGGCGAGCGGTTCGTGCAGCCCGGCGCCAAGGTCGCCTACCTGCCACAGGACCCGCCACTGCCGAAAGGCATCACCATCCGCGAGCATGTGCGGAGCGGCCTGTCGGTTCACCCGGGCGAGCATCCGGCGGAATATCTGGTCGATTCCATGCTGCTGCATCTTGCCCTCGACGGGGACCGGCTGACCGATGCCCTGTCGGGCGGCGAATCCCGTCGCGTGGCCCTGGCGCGGGCAATGGTGTCCGAGCCCGATGTGCTGCTACTGGACGAGCCGACAAACCATCTCGACCTGCCGACCATCGAATGGCTGGAAGAGGAACTGGAAGCCTTCAAGGGCGGCATCCTGCTGATCAGCCATGACAGGACCTTCCTCAGCAGATTGTCGAACCGGACCTACTGGATCGACCGTGGTGAAGTGCGCCGCAATTCCGAAGGCTTCTCCGTCTTTCCCGACTGGGCGGACAAGGTGCTGGCGGACGAGGAAGCGACCCGGCGCCGGGTCGACAAACAGATCGCCGAGGAAACCCGCTGGCTGCGCGAGGGGCTGACCGCCCGGCGCAAACGCAATATGGGCCGGGTGCGCAGCCTCCTCGGCATGCGCCGCGAACGCGCCGAGCGGATGAAGCGTACCGGTCTGGTCAATCTCAGCGTCGGCGACGCCGAGTCCGGCGGCCAGCTCGTCATTGAAGCGAACCACATCTCGAAGGCCTATCCGCAGCCAGACGGCGGCGAAAAGGTTCTGGCGACGGACTTCTCCACCATCATCAAGCGCGGCGACCGGATCGGTCTCGTTGGCGCCAACGGCGCGGGCAAGACCACGCTGCTGAAAATGCTGATCGATCAGGAGAAGCCGGACAAGGGCCGCGTCCGCATCGGCTTCGGTGTAGAGACCGTCTATTTCGACCAGTACCGGGAAACGCTGGACGGCGACGCAACGCTCTGGTCAACACTCTGCCCCGGTGGCGGCGATACCGTGTTCGTGCACGGCAAGCCGAAGCATGTCGTCTCCTACCTCCGTGACTTCCTGTTCGAGGAGCGTCAGGCACGCGCGCAGGTGAAGAACCTCTCCGGCGGGGAGCGCAACCGGTTGCTGCTGGCAAAGCTGTTCGCCGGGCCGCACAATTTGCTGGTGCTCGACGAGCCGACCAACGATCTCGATATCGAAACCCTCGACCTGCTGCAGGAAGTGCTCGGCGAATATGACGGCACGATCATCCTGGTCAGCCATGACCGCGACTTTCTCGACCGGGTGGTGACCTCCATCATCGCCGTCGAGGGCGATGGCAAGATCGAGGAGTTCGTCGGCGGCTTCAGCGACTACGCGGCCTTCCGGAAAGCGGAAGCCGAAGAGGCGGCCGAGCCGAGGAAGCGGGAGACCAAACCGGCGGCGCCGGCATCGGAAAAACCGTCCCAGCCGCGCGCCAAGCTCAGCTACAAGGATCAGCGTGCGCTCGACACCCTTCCGGACACGATCGACAAACTCGGAACGGAAATCGAAGCGCTCGGGAACGAGCTTGCCAACCCCGACCTATTCACCGGCGATCCAAAACGGTTCAAGGCCGCCAGCGCACGGCTTGAGGCGGCCCAGGCCGAACTTGAGGACGCGGAAAATCGCTGGCTTGAACTCGAGGAGCTGCGCGAGACCATAGAGAAAGCCCGCGCTTCATGAAGCCAAAGGACATTCTGCTCGGCGTCATCGTCATGGTCGTCTGGGGCATGAATTTCGCCTTCGGCAAGATAGCCATGGCCGAGTTCTCACCAATGATGCTTATCGGGCTGCGGTACTTGCTAACCGCCATCCTGCTGCTGCCTTTCCTGAGATGGCGGGGCATCAAGTTCCTGCATATCTTCGGCCTCTCGGTCACCCTCGGGGTGCTGCACTTCGCCTTCATGTTCACCGGCCTCAAGGGCACAGACGCCTCGCTCGCCGCCATCGCGGCGCAGATCCAGGTGCCGTTTGCCGTCATTCTTGCTGTCATTTTCTTCCGCGAGCGTCCGAACCGGCGGCAGATCCTCGGCATCGCCATTGCCTTCGCCGGCGTCGCCATGCTGGCAGGCGCTCCGAAAACCTCCAGCAGCCTGTTCAATCTCGGCCTCGTCATCATCGCCGCGCTGCTCTGGGGCCTTGCCCATATTCAGGTGAAATGGATGGGGGCCGTGAACCCGTTCGTGCTGAATGCCTGGATGTCGGTACTGGCCGCGCCCATGATGCTCGGCTCCTCGCTGATGCTCGAGGACGGTCAATGGGAATCAATTCAGACCGCCGGTGCCGCCGGTTGGGGCGGCGTGATCTATATGGCCGTGGGCGTTACCATCTTCGGCTATGGTATCTGGTACAAGATCCTGCAGAAATACGACGTGTCCCAGACCATGCCGCTGACCATCCTGGCACCGCTTGTCGGTGCCGCCTCCGGCATTGTCTTCCTTGGTGAGCATATGGACGCCTTCCAGCTTTCCGGAGCAGCCCTTACCATCATCGGGGTTGGCGCCGTGACCATCGGTCGGACGGGACCCGCACCGAAGATAGAAACGGAAGCCAGGGGATAAGCGCGCAATGGAGGGAATGGACGACATCATCGAACGCCCTTCCCCGAACCATGACGCACGGCCGGACGGGACCGTTATCGACATTCTGCTGCTGCATTATACCGGCATGCAGTCCGCCGAAGCCGCCCTCGACCGGCTGACCGATCCGGATGCCAAGGTCAGCGCCCATTATCTGATCGACGAGGACGGCCGCTGCTACCGGATGGTCGACGAGAACCGGCGGGCCTGGCATGCCGGTGTCGCCTCCTGGCAGGGCGCGACGGATATCAATGCCCGCTCTATCGGTATCGAGCTGGCCAATCCGGGGCACCAGTTCGGCTACCGGCCCTTCCCGGACCGGCAGATGGAATGCCTTACGCATCTGTCACAAGCCATCCTTGAACGTCATCCCATTTCGCCGGCGCGCGTTCTCGCCCATTCCGATGTCGCCCCGGACCGTAAGGAAGACCCGGGAGAGTTGTTCGACTGGGAGAGCCTGGCCCGCAACGGCATTGGCCTCTGGCCCGCCTCTCTCCCCACAGCACGTGACACGATGGTCTTTTCGGAGGCAATGCAGCTGCTTTCGGAAATCGGATATGCCGCGCCGGAAACGGCCCTGATGAGCCAGTCCGCGCGCAGTGTCTTGCTGGCCTTTCAGCGCCGCTGGATACCACACGATCTGACGGGCGCCCTGACACCGAAAACCGCTGCACGCATTCGCGATATCCATGCAAAGGCATTTCGCGTCTGAGCGCACTTTTTGCGCTCCTTTTCCGCTTGCATAAATCCGGGAACACGTTCATATCCGGCTGACGACGCGCGCACGTGCCACTGGCCCAGGCGAGACAGCCCAGCAGGTTAAGCAACGACGAGGCGTCCTTTTTGAAACTCAGGTCCCGAGGGGGCCGGTTCCGAGAGGGAAGCACCGATGCTTGAGCCGAAACGCGGCGTCTTCGCCGCTGTTCCGTATTCCAACAACCAAAACACCGCCGTTCAGCTTGTTGAGCTAGAGCAGGAGCCCGTAGCGCGCGCAGTCTCTGCCGTGTCCGCGCGTCTGGCAGATTATTTTGCGAATGAAGTGATCGATGGCCCGCAGCTGGCGATCGATCTGGAGCTGGTGGAAGCCCGCTACAACATTCTCGCCACCGGTTTTCGCGGTGCCGATATCTTCTATGCCATCAAAGCCAATCCGTCGGTCGAGATTCTGGACCGGGTGGCCGCGCTCGGCGGGTATTTCGATTGCGCCAGCATGGGCGAGATCGACCTGGTGCTGAGCCGGGGTGTCAGCCCGAGCCGGATCAGCTTCGGCAACACCATCAAGAAAGAAAGCGCGATCCGCAAAGCCTTCGATTGCGGTGTCCGGCTGTTCTCCTTCGACAGCGCGGGCGAGCTTGAGAAGCTGGCCCGCTCCGCCCCCGGCGCCTCCGTTTTCTGCCGCATCCTGGCGGAGAACGACAGCGCCGACTGGCCGCTGTCCCACAAATTCGGCTGCTGCGTGAAAATGGCCGGTGACCTGCTGATCGAAGCGGATCGTCTCGGCCTCGATGCCTATGGCGTTTCCTTCCATGTCGGCTCCCAGCAGAAAAACCCGCGCGCCTGGCGCGAGGCCCTCGCCGATGTCGCCAGGCTGATGCAGCGGCTCGACCGCTCCGGCCTCAGCCTGCGCATGATCAATCTCGGCGGCGGCATGCCGGGGACCTACGACAATGGCGAGACGGACCTGCTGGAATATGGCGCGGTCGTCATGGCGGCGGTGCGCGAGCAGTTCGGCGACCGGGCACTCGACCTGATCATCGAGCCGGGCCGCGGTCTGGTTGCCGATGCCGGCATCATTCAGGCGGAAGTCGTGCTGGTGTCCAAAAAGGACGACAGCGGCGCACCGCGCTGGGTCTATCTCGATATCGGCAAGTTCAACGGCCTGGCCGAAACCATGGATGAAGCCATCCGCTACCGGATCGAGACCATTCGCACCGGAGACGCCGTGCCCGCCGTTCTGGCCGGGCCGACCTGCGACAGTGTTGATGTCATGTATGAGAAAAATCCGTACCCGCTGCCGCTTGACCTGAAAGTCGGCGACAAGGTCTGGATCTTCGGCACCGGCGCCTACACGACGACCTATTCCTCGGTCGCCTTCAACGGCCTGCCGCCACTCGCCAGCGTCTGTATCTGAGATTAAGACGTCATCCCTGCGGATGCAGGGGTGACGGAGACCTGAAAAGCGCGAAAGCGCTTACTTCATCACCGCGAGCACAACCGGCTGCGTTGCCCGGCCGAGATACCCCGCCTCGTCATAGAGGTCGCTCGCGGTGATACCGAGGCCGCTGGCATTCCAGAACGGTTGCGAGTCCACTCCCAGCCAGGCGCCTGCAGGTGGGCGGTGCAGGTGAATGCTGATCTCCGGATTCGGAAAGACCACCTTTTCTCCATCCACCCAGTCAGGGCGGGAAAGGCCTGTCGCCCAGTCCGCCAATGACAGAACGCGGGTCAACGGCCCCATGCCGTCCACCACCGGGTTGATGTGCCGCATCCAGATCCGGCCACCCTCTTCCCGGCGCATCTCGCAGGCATCGGCGAACCAGGGCTGCCCCATCCTCCGGCCGACATGGAAACCCTTGCCGGAAACCGGAACCCGTTCGGCTGGCTCTTCCTCAACAAAAGGCAACATTTCCGGGGTCAGAAACAGGGCGCTCGCCACGGCGCAGGTCTTGCCATCGGCAACGAGTTCCGAGGAGAGCTGAAGGGAGCGGCGGCCCTGTCGTAGGGTCCGGACGGAGATCGCGACCGGCTCCATCGGTGTCGGGCGCAGCAGGGACAGGGACATCTGCAATCCCATCCCGCCACCATTTTCATGGGACGTTTTTTCCATTTCGGCGGCGAGCAATCCGCCGACGACGCCACCATGCAGCCCCGGGAAAGGTCCCTTGGCGAGCGGTCCCGGAACCCAGTGGGTGCCGTCGAATGTGCAAACGGGGGAAGCTGTCATATGTCAGCTTCCCCCGTTTATCAAAGTACTGTCCAGTGCCAGCAGGGAACGGGATCGTTCTCCCGGCGCTCGTGGACCCGTTTCTTACTCGGCCGCGACCTGCACGCTCGTCGCGTGGGCGCGCACTGCCGCGTCATAGGCATCGACCAGCTTGCGGGTGACTTCGCCCGGCGTGAACTTGTAGGTGCCGATGGAACCAACCGGGGTGACTTCCGCGGCCGTGCCGGTCAGGAAGCATTCGGTCGCCCGCGTCATCTCTTCCGGCCGGATATGCCGCTCGACAATCTCGTAGCCGAGATCGATGGCGAGCTGCTTCACCGTACGGCGGGTGATGCCGTCGAGGAAGCAGTCCGGGCTCGGCGTGTGCAAACGGCCGTCATCCATCAGGAAGAAGATGTTGGCGCCCGTGGCCTCCGCGACATAGCCGCGATAATCCAGCATCAGCGCATCGTGGAAACCGCGTGCTTCGGCATCATGCTTGGACATGGTGGCGATCATGTAGAGACCGGCGGCCTTGCTGTTCGTCGGCGCGGTGTCGGGAGCCGGACGGCGCCACTTGGCGATATCCAGATTGATCCCCTTCATCTTCGCTTCCGGATCGAAATAGGACGGCCAGACCCAGGCGGCAACGGCCAGGTGGATGGTGTTCTGCTGGGCGGACACGCCCATCATTTCACTGCCGCGCCAGGCAACCGGGCGGACATAGCCATCAACGATCCCCATGCTATCAATGACAGCCTGCTTGGCGGCCTCGATGGCATCTACATCGTAAGGGATCTTGAAGCCGAGAATTCCGGCGGAACGGTGCAGGCGTTCGGTATGCTCGCGGGACTTGAAGATCTGTCCGCTATAAACCCGTTCGCCCTCGAACACCGAACTGGCATAATGCAGTCCGTGGCTAAGTACATGCAATTTGGCGTCACGCCAGTCCAACAAGGTACCATCCATCCAGATGGCACCGTCGCGATCATCGAAAGGAAGCAGGCTCATGAGGTTTCATCCCAGCAAGCTCCAAAGCCTAACCCGTTCGAAATGTTCATGTTGACGGGCGCTTTGGTTAGATTGTTACCCAAAGTAGGGCCAAGAGCTAACATTCAAAAGGAATTAAGTCAACATGGTTGACGTAAAAAGCATGGCCAATCCGCTTTTCCTGCGGGAGGAGGAACTCAGGCAAGGCATCGAAATGCTGTTCTTTGCCTATCGGGACTTCACGGGTGAGCCGGACGCCATTCTTGCGGAGATCGATCTCGGACGGGCCCATCACCGGGTCATCTACTTCGTCGGACGTAACCCCAGAATCACCGTTACCGACCTGCTGAAGATCCTGAAGATCACAAAACAGAGCCTTTCCCGGGTTCTCAGCCAGCTCGTCAATGAGGGCTATATCGACCAGACGACGGATCAGGGAGACCGGCGCAAGAAGCTGCTGACCCTGACCGAAAAAGGCGTCCATCTTGAGCACCGGCTGACCGAGAACCAGCGCAAGCGGATCGCCCGCGCCTATCGTGCCGCGGGGGCGGAAGCCGTTCAGGGCTTCCGCGAGGTCATGCGCGGCATCATCGATCCCGGCGACCAGGAGCGCTTCGAGATCGTCACCCCCGCCATGCCGGCGCAACGCCGCAGCAAGGGATGAGCATCCGGATGGACGGCGATGATCAGCCCCATATTCTTGTCGTCGATGATGACAGCCGGCTGCGCGATCTGCTGACCCGCTTCCTCAGCGAGAACGGATTCCGCATAACCGCTGCGGGCGATGCCGCCGATGCCCGGCGCAAGCTGGCGGCGATCGATTACGATCTGATCGTCCTGGATGTCATGATGCCCGGAGAAACCGGCTTCGAGCTGACCCGCTCCATGCGCCAGACCCGTGACCTGCCGATCCTGCTGCTCACCGCCATGGGCGAGATGGAGAACCGCATAGAGGGGTTGGAGACCGGGGCAGACGACTATCTGACGAAGCCGTTCGAGCCACGCGAACTTTTATTGCGCATCCGTACGATCCTGCGCCGCACCCGCACAGCTCCGGTTATGTCGGACAAACCGTCACGCGTCACCTTCGGCCCTTATGTCTATGACAGGACAGCGGCCGAGTTGAGCAAGGAGGATCGCGTGGTGCACCTGACCGAGTCGGAAGCCGTGCTCCTTGGCTGCTTTGCCCAAACGCCGGGCCGCACGCTGAGCCGGGAAGACCTGGTCGCCCGCAACGCGGTGAACGGGCACGAGCGCACCGTCGACGTACAGATCAACCGGCTGCGCCGGAAAATCGAGAAAGACCCGAAATTCCCGCGCTTCCTGCAAACCGTGCGCGGCAAGGGCTATGTTCTGAAAGCAAATACCAGCGACGACTGAGCCACTCCCCTGACGCGCACCGCTATCGGTACGAGCCGATTTATCCTACCATATCCCCCATATAGCGGGCCTGAACGCCAACACAGAGAACGGCATCCGATTGATGGCAACCCTTGCCGAAAACGCTCCACAGACCAAACGCCGGTCCTGGCTGAAGCGCCGCATGCCGAAGACCCTGTTCGGACGGGCGCTGGCGATTTTCCTGACACCGCTGATCCTGATGCAGGCGATCTCGACCTTTGTTTTCTATGACCGGCACTGGGACACGATGGTGCGGCGGCTTGCAACCTCGCTTGCCGGGGACATCGCCCTGATCGTCACGGAAATCGAAGCGGATTCCAGCCCAGCCTCTCTGGCCCGGATCGACCGGCTTTCCCGCAATCACCTTGGCCTGATCGTCACCTACCGGTCGGGCGCCATTCTGGAAAACCGCGGCACCGTAACCATTTTTGACCCCACATTGCGGCAGATGCGCCATGCCATGACCGAGCAGGTGCGCCGCCCCTTCATGATCGACACCGAAGCGGGCGACAGGCAGATCGCCATCACCGTGCAGATTTCGGATGGCGTTCTCGAAGTGCTCGCGCATGAAAAACGTCTCTACACCTCGACCACCTACATCTTCGTCATGTGGATGCTGGGCAGTGCCCTGATCCTGTTCGCCATCGCTCTGATCTTCATGCGCAACCAGATCCGGCCGATCCGAAGGCTCGCCATCGCCGCCCGGGCCTTCGGGCTCGGACGCGAGGTCACAAACTTCAAACCGGAAGGCGCACACGAAGTCCGGCAGGCCGCTGAAGCCTTCCAGCAGATGCGGGCCCGGATCCGGCGCCAGATCAAACAGCGCACCGATATGCTGAGCGGTGTCTCGCACGATCTGCGCACACCGCTCACCCGGATGAAGCTGCAACTCGCCATGCTCGGCGAAGACAAGGCCGTCCAGGAGCTCCAGGCCGACGTGCAGGACATGGAGAGAATGGTCGAGGGCTATCTCGCCTTTGCCCGTGGAGAGGGCACGGAGGCAGCGGTAACAACGGACGTCAAAGCCCTGGTTGCCGACTTCGCCATCGGAGAACGGCGCGGCGGCATGACGCTTGAGCTGGAGATGATCGGGAAGAAGCTGCCACCGGTCGAGATGAAGCCGCAATCCCTGAAGCGGGCGCTCACCAATCTGGTCTCCAACGCGCGCCGGTACGCGAAGACCGTCCGCATCACCCTCGATGCATCCGACGTCGCCTATGAGATTTTCGTCGATGACGACGGGCCAGGCATTCCGGAAGCCGAACGCGGGCGCGTCTTCAAACCCTTCTATCGCGGCGACCCCTCACGCAATCCCGAAACGGGCGGCACCGGTCTGGGCCTGACCATTGCCCGGGATATCGTGCACAGCCATGGCGGCGAAATCGGCCTGGAAGAATCGCCGCTCGGCGGTCTGCGTGTCCGGATCAGAATGCCGGTCTAATAGAGACGGCCGCCGTTCGGGACAGGCAGCGTCGGGCTGAGCAGCACAACTTCGCCATCCTCGTCCGGAAACCCGACGACCAGACATTCGCTCATGAACTTGCCGATCTGTTTCGGCGGAAAGTTCACGACAGCAGCCACCTGTTTGCCCTTCATGCCTTCCGGCGTGTAATGCTTGGTGATCTGCGCTGATGTCTTCCGTTCGCCAATCTCCGGCCCGAAATCGATCCAGAGTTTGATCGCCGGCTTGCGCGCCTCGGGATAGGGCTGGGCATCGGTCACCGTGCCGACGCGGATTTCAACTTTTTGAAAATCGGAAAATTCGATGGTCATAAGTAGCTCCCTGTTCGGAAGCGGACCTTATGCGTTCATCCATGTGCCGTGAAGTGGGTTTTACCCGGCCCGAAAAACAAAAAGCCGCCGGAACCAGTGGCTCCGACGGCTCTTCGCACTCTCTCGGGGGAAAGCTTATTTCTTGCCGGCGAGGGACTGAACTTCTTCCAGGCTTTCGGTGATCCGCTTGTTGATCACTTCGAAAGCTTCCTGGTTCGATTTCGCGAGCATCTCGGAAATCTCACGGAGGTTCGTCACCGTGCGCTCGATCGTGGTCTTCACGGTCTCGGCCTGCTTGGCAATCCGGTCTTCCGGCGCACCCTGCGTCATCAGCTCACCGAGGGTCTTCTGGGACTCCTCGACAGCCTGCTGGAAGAGTTCGGCCTGACGTTTGCCAATAGCCTGCATACCTTCCACGGCCAGCTGGTTGGCGCTGGCGATTGCTTCAATATTCTTCTGCTGCGCATTCATCAGCGCGTCTGCATCGATGCCCGGCATTTTGAAATCCGTCATCATTTTCTGGAAATCGAGATTGATGAAGGGGTTTTCCTGCTTGGCCATTGAACGTCTCCGTAATTTTTTGACCACGTATTACGCGAACCGTTCAGGCCGGAATACGCTGGTTGTTTCCTGCGGTGCAGCGTTATGTTGCAACGCATCATCACCATTGATATCGGGGTATTTGAGGAAAATGTCAAGCCTTATGCTGCACTGCAACAAAACACTCACGCACCGGCTTTCGAATTTTCCTCCTGCCGCGTTTTTCTCCTGAAAGGCGTAGCCATCACAATCTCATCAAGCTGCCTCAACCGTTTGTCCAGTGCCGCCATGGTCGGGCCAAGATCCTCGCTCTCATCCTTCAGCCACACCTGAAGAACCGAAAGATAGAGCGCGCTCAACACCTTGCGGCGCAGAAACCCGGAGAGGCCCCTGCCTTCAAGACCGGTCTGGCGCAGGATTATTCCCATTGCGGGCTGTAGTCGGGTTGCTCCGGTCAAGGCCATGCAGGGATCCCGCCGCGCCGCGCCGATGATCGCGACATAGCCGTCGCGATGCTCCTGCATCAGCTCGAAGCGCGTCATGATTGCGTCAAAGAGTCGCTCCGGCACAGGCAGGGACGGGTCGCAAGCCTCCGGATCCGTGGCCACTTCGGCAAGTTGCTCAAACCGGTCCGCCAAGGCGTTCAATATGGCGGATTTACGGGGGTAGGCCCGGGTCAGGTCGGCAAGCGGCACTCCGGCGCCCTCGGCAACCATCTCCATGGTCAAGCCGGTCCAGCCTTTATCGCCTGCTATCTCCAGGACTTTATCGAGGATCGTCTCGCTGTCCGCCGGTGCCATGGCTCATCCATATCGTGTGTGCCTCCACGATATGGGTCTTCAAGAACGGGGAGCAAGGGAACAGCCTACCCGGCAAGCTCCCGCGACCGGTCCGCCGCCGCTTTCAGCGCTTTTTCGAAAACCGGACCAATACCGTCATCCGCCATCAGCACCTTGAGTGCTTCGGCTGTGGTCCCGCCGGGACTGGTGACGTTCTGCCGGAGCTGCGCCGCCGGCTCGGAGGATTGCCGTGCAAGCTCCCCCGCGCCGGACACCGTGGCCGATGCAAGGCGCATGGCGAGATCGGCCGGCAGGCCAAGCTTCTCGCCAGCCGCCGCCATCACCTCGATGACATAAAAGACGTAGGCGGGGCCACTGCCGGAAACCGCTGTCACCGCGTCGAGCATCCCCTCTTCCGGGACCTCCAGCGCTTCGCCGACAGCGGACAACAGGTCACCAGCCAGATTCATCTGCGCCTGACTGGCGGCCTTGTTGCCGACATAGGCCGTGATCCCGCGCCCGACCGCGGCCGGGGTATTCGGCATGGAGCGGATAATCGCCGCATCGGAGCCGAGCAGGCTTTCGAAATACTGGATGGTCTTGCCCGCCGCGATCGACAGGAAAGCAGTTTCCGGGCCGGCATAGCGGGCCAGCGGTGCCGCCGCGTCCATCATTTGTGGCTTGAGCGCCAGCATGACCATTCCCGGATGGAAATCCTCCGGAACGTCCGAGATATCCCGGACAATAGTCACACCGTCGATGCCATCAAACTGAGCCGTCGCGGCTTCAGAATGTTCGATCACGCAGATGCCATGAGCGGCGTAGCCTTTTTCAAGCCAGCCTTGAAGAAGGGCGC
>NZ_CAXBDC010000089.1:0-19132 GCF_963974195.1 uncultured Nisaea sp. | reverse complement strand
GTGCTCGTGGGAGTTCGTTCGGATGTGCCTAAATCAGCGTCGCGACCTTAGCCCGAGCCGTGCTACTTGGACAATCATGCAATCCGCAGACACAGCGCCGGAATGGCAGTGAGGGAGCGCCGCGTGACTGATCCGCAAAACAGGTTCGGGGATTTCGAGGACCGCTTCGCGCTCGGAGACGGGCTTGGACCGGCTGGCGCGCGGACCCTGACGACGATCCGCTGGGTGGCGCTGATGGGGCAGCTTATCAGCCTGCTTGTCGTGCATTACGGCCTCGGCTTTCCGCTGCCGCTGGAAATCGCCCTCGGGATCGTGGCGTCGGGCGCGCTCTACAATATCATTATTCAGGCGGTGCGGCAGTCCGGCCGGGCGCTGACCACCCGCGCGGCGGCCTTCGGGCTGGCCTTCGACATCGCCCAGCTCGGCTACCTGCTGTACTGGACAGGCGGTCTGGAAAACCCGTTCGCGCTGATGCTGATCGCGCCGGTGACCGTCTCCGCCACAATCCTGTCCGGGGCGGCGACCATCTGGCTGAGCTTCCTCGCCCTTGCCGCCACCACGGCACTGGCTCTGGTGCACCAGCCATTGCCGTGGAGCCCCGCGGGGCTGCAATTGCCGAGTGTTTATGTCTTCGGTTTGTGGATGGCGATCGTCATCACCACGCTGTTCATTGCCGGCTACACCTACAGGGTCAGCCGGGATGCCAGACGGATGTCGGATGCGCTTGGAGCGACGCGGCTGGCGCTGTCCCGTGAGCAGCAGCTCTCCGCGCTCGGCGGTCTTGCGGCGGCGGCGGCACACGAACTCGGCACGCCCCTCAGCACCATTGCCGTCGTTGCCCGGGAGTTGCGCAAGGATCTGCCGGATGACAGCGAGTGGGGCGAGGATGTCGACCTGCTGTTGAGCGAGACCGTGCGGTGCCGCGACATCTTGACTCAGCTTTCCCGCCAGCCGGACCAGGAAGCGGCGGGCCCGTTCAAATCCATGCCCTTCAGTGCGATGGTCGAGGCTGCCGCCGCGCCGCATCAGCGTGACGAGATTGTTGTCATTGTCGAGCAGCATGGCCCGGACGGTGCGTTCGATCTTGCGGCCGAGGAGGGTGCTATTGCGGCGGATCAGCCACGGGTGGTGCTGACGCCGGAAGTGAACCAGGGTATCGGCACCCTGGTGCAGAACGCCGTCCAGTTTGCCCGGGAAACCGTCGAGATCACGGTCTATTGGGACGAGGACACGGCCTCGGTCATCATCGAGGATGACGGGCCGGGATTTGCCGCTCTGGTGCTTGACCGGCTGGGTGAGCCCTATGTCTCCAGCCGGGCCGGCAAGGACGGTCATATGGGCCTTGGTATTTTCATCGCAAAGACCTTGCTGGAGCGTGGCGGGGCATCGCTCTCCTTCTCCAATCGTTCCGAAGGCGGGGCTCGGGTGACGGTGCAATGGCGGCGCGCCGACCTGGAAACGGCGTGACCGGCGGCTTGACCGAAAGCAGATTTCCCAGCATAAGCCAACTGGTGACAGACCGGCCCCGAAAGGCGGAGGTACCTGGTGACAGACGATCAGATTTCAGTTGATGAGTCCCGCAAACTGCTGGTGCTCGATGATGACGAGGCCTTTCGCAACCGGCTTGTCCGGGCAATGGAAAAGCGCGGCTTCGACGTGACCAGCGCGAGTTCGGTGGCCGAGGGCCTGCAGGCGGTGAGCGAGGATGCGCCATCCCACGCTGTGCTCGACATGCGGCTGACCGACGGCAGCGGGCTTGATGTGGTGGCCGCCCTGCGGGAGGCCAATCCGGATGCACGCATTATCATGCTGACCGGCTACGGCAATATTGCTACCGCCGTTGCCGCCGTGAAAGCGGGCGCTGTTGATTATCTGCCGAAACCGGCCGATGCCGATGCGATCGCCGCCGCACTGCTGGACCATGAAGAGGCCCTGCCGCCGCCGCCGGACAATCCGATGTCGGCGGACCGGGTGCGCTGGGAGCATATCCAGCGGGTGTTCGAGCAATGCGGCCGGAATGTCTCGGAGACCGCCCGCCGCCTGCGCATGCACCGCCGGACCCTGCAAAGAATCCTGAACAAGCACGCACCGCGCGGCTGATTTTCCGGACGCGTTTCCGGTGGATGCCGGAACGGGGTTCAGACGATAGCGGGGCTCAGACGATGCGGGCTTCGGAATTCAGCTGTTTGTCGATATAGCGGCCCTGGAACATGGTGATGCCCAGGGACTGCCCGAACCGGACGGCCTCATCCGAATCACAGCGTGTCAGGATGATCCGGGCACGGCCGCACCGATCCACATGCTCTTTCAGCTCTGCGGTCCGGTTGCCGGACATATCGTCCGCCATGTCCGGGGTCCAGATCAGCTTCAACAGGTCGAGGCCGAGACGCTCACGGTCGATGAACTGAAGGGTCAGATGGTTCAGGCCATCCAGGCAGATCCGGTAGCCACGTTCGCGCATGAAGTCGCGGGCGAACATGTAGGCGCCCATATCCCCGAAAATATCGATCTTCTGCAACTCGATCACGACCGTGCCGCGGGCAACCGCCTTCAGGCTGGCATCGAAATTCAGGAAGGGCGGCGACAGGATCGTCTGTACGTTCAGATTGACGCTGAAGGAGCTGGCGATCGAGGTGTCGTCGTTCCGGATCAGCAGGGACAGCATCCGCGCATCCAGCGTTTGCGTCAGATGCTGGAACAGCCACAGATTGGAGGCCAGGTCGAATTCCGGCAGTACGGTCTGTTGCAGATCGTGGATCGAGATGAACAGCTCGCGGAACACCGGTTGCGGCGTCGGATTGTTGGGTGTGAGCGCGCAGACCGGCTGGCGGCGCATCAGGTTCGAGAGATCGGCCCGCTGCAGGAAGGATTCCAGTTTGCCGAGCTGCTCCGGATCGAGTGGCTTGCGCACGCTCTTGCTGCGCGGATCGACTTTCTGGTCGGCGCTGACCGCAAGACGGGATTTGCGTTCCCGCTCCCGGTGCATTTGCTTGACCAGTTCCAGCAAATCCTCGAACTGGGTGGCGACATTGTACCAGGAGCAGAACCTGGCCAGGTCCTCTTCCTCGTCGCCCTGCGAAAGCGGATCTTCGGAAAACAGATAGCGGACCTTCATGATGGCCGCGTCGATATCCTCGACAGTCGCATCCTTGCAGACGAAGAACAGGTCCGAATTGCTCAGGATGAAGATCTGGCCCTCATAGTTCTGGACCATGCCTTCGAAAGTGGCTGCCGCGATCCGGATATGGTGATCCTGACGGTTCTGCGGACGCAGCCGGGAAAGATGGATATGGACGGCCATCCGGCCTTCCACGTTGCGCCCGAGACGCTGGAGATAGTCGAGCAGCAGGTATTCCTGGCTCGGACCCCTATTTCGGCTCTGGACTTGGCTGAGCGCCATGTGGTCCTCCGTCTAAACTCTGGGGGGCCGTTTCCTGACCCTCTTCTTACCACGCTGGCTACAGCGCGGGCACCCGATATTTGCCTTGAATGCGGCCGCTTGCACGGGCGGGGTACTCTAGAAGAACAGGAATGACCAATTGGTAATCTTGCTCGAAAATGCGGAAATTTGCATAAAAGGCCACCAAAAACTTGCGCGCAGGGCCGAATCTGGTCGTGTCTACATAAACTATGCTCATAAAAATGTTTTGTTTCAATGGATAATTCGCCTATTTTAAAGCGCTGGATAAGCGAATTGCAGATCGACCCGGGGTTGGAATCAACTGGCCTGTCACATGGACCTTTGTATTTGGTGGCGTAAATGCCGGATCAACTTGGCGTTCGTGACTGTCTCAGTCGTTTTAGCCTCTATTTTAGTAGGGATTTCCGCCGAAGCCGTTCTCGCTCAGCAGGCTTACAAGGAATCCGTTCGGGGCCGTCAGCGCCTCGACTTTGAAAGCTACGGTTTGTCGCTTGATTTGCTTAGCCGGCCCGATGATCGTTCGGATGCCGGGCGGCTGGCCGGAAGTTTCGATCTGTTTTCCAAAGCGACTGTCGATGCCGGCCGGGACAGCAATGTCACCCGGGTCAAGAACGGCGCGATTTCCTCTGCTGTTACCGAAGCGAAGGCGGAAGCGGCGCTGCGTTCCAACTGGACCAATCATGAAGCCTTGCTGATTGTTGACCTGACGGACCGGCGGGTCGCGGAATCAAGCCGGGAGAATACGACGGATGCCCGTCTGGCCACGGCGGTGCGGATCGATGTCGATGACGGTGTTTTTGCGCGCGGTTTCGCCGAAGCGAAGCGCGGTCACATCCGGCGCGGCGACGATGCGGATCCCGGCGCTGGCTTCGAGCCGCTGACCTTCAATCAATATCTCGTCGGTGGGGTTTATGACGACAGGCGGGATGACCGGGTCTTTACGCGTATCGTCGGGGAAGCGGTGCACAGGTCCTACAATCCGACGGACAACGTAGATCGGGATACACTGGACCGCACAACTTTCAATCTGCGCGGGTTTGTCGGCTATTCCCCCGGAGGTGAATACGATCTCTTTGTTTCGCCCAGCCTGCTTCGCGATGTCTATACCGAAGAGGCTTCGGAGGATCAGAACTCGACGCGTCTGACGCTGTCGGTCGGGGCGTCACGCGATATCACCGGGGTCAGTGCCTTCAACGGCAGGGTTGGCGTCTCACACCGGATGTTCGACGCAAGCACGCGCTCCGCGCAGACGGACTTCGTCTTGTCCGGCGGTCTGCTCTGGAACCTGACGCCGATCATGACCTTTACGGCAGACGCGGATATTGAGAACCAGCAGTCGGACGACCCAAGCGCGGGAACGAAACTTTCGCGGTCCTTTCGCGTGGGGCTCGACTATGATCCATTCGAGCAATTGATAATCGGTGGTTACTTCTCCGTGGCGAACGAGGAATTCCAGCAGATCGACCGGGAAGACGATGACATGCTCGTCGGAGCAAACGCGACCTACCTGATCAACGAACATCTGTTTGCCGGTCTGAGCGTTGAACGCGAGGTGTCGGATTCGACCGACCCGGCGCGGGCTTTCGATGCCACGACGGTGATGTTCCGGATCAGTGCCAAACTTTGCTGTCAGGCTGATGACGGCACCGTTAATCCTTTCAATCTCGGCCGGTTTTAGGAGATAGAGATGCGATTAGCCTGCCTCCTTGCCTCCATCCTCCCTTCGGCCTTCCCCTTGGCCCGTCTTTCGGCCGGTGCCCTTCTGGGGCTCGTTCTGTGTCTCGGGCTGTCCGCGTGCGGCACAAACGATATCGACGAGTTGCCGCCGCCAACGACGCCGACCATCGCGGAATACAGGCTGGTTGCCGGTGATCGCGTGGCGGTGACGGTCTTTGGTCATCCGGAACTGTCCGCGATTGTCGACATCACCGATGACGGACAGATGGAATTGCCGCTGGTCGGGAAGATCGAGGCGCGTGGCAAGACCGCACTGGAGCTCCGCTCCCTGGTGACCGGAATCGTTGACCTCAATTATGTGATCGACCCCAAGGTCGATATTGTCATTGCCCGTTATCAGCCTTTCTATGTTCTTGGCGAGGTGAACACGCCGGGCAGCTTCGATTTCGTCCTTGGGCTTAACATGCGCAAGGCGGTGGCGGAGGCCGGCGGCTTCACGCGCCGGGCGGCGAAATCCCAGGCATTGCTGACGCGGCGCACCGAACATGGCCAGACTGTCCGCGATGTCAGCCTCGACACGTCCATCTATCCGGGTGACGTGATCGAGATCAAACGGCGCTGGTTCTAGGAACGGACATGGCGAACGTTACGGCATTCCCCAGATCGCGACGCTCCTCCGAGGCGCCCTCCGCCCTGTTCGCGGATCCGCTGGATACAGGTGAGACGTTCGATCTCTGGCGGCTTGTGTCGGTCATGCGCCGCCGGTTTCTCCTGATCCTGTTCGTGATGCTGCTGGTGCCGCTGGTGACCGGCCTGATCGTTTATTCGATGAAGCCGGTCTATTCGGGCTACACGAAACTGCTGATGGCGGAGTCCAAGGGGGCTTTCAATATTCAGGGCTTTACCCTGCCGCAGGCGCTGTCGCCCAGCAGCACGAACCTGCCGACGGAAACCGCCTACCTGAAATCCCGCGCTTTCGCCGCGCTGGTGATCGACCGGCTCGGTCTGGAAGATGTGCCGGAGTTCAATCCGTCCCTGCAGCCTGAAGGTGAAGCGGGGTGGCGTCATACGGCAGGCGAGCTTCTGGAGATGCTGCATCTCCGCACACTGGTCTCAAGCTGGACCGGGGCGGCCGATCACTGGCTGCGGGAGAATTTCGGTTTCGATGCCGGCGCCTATATGAAGGGCCGGGAAAAAACTGAAAACCTTACTCCGGAAGCGTTGCGCGCCGATGTAACCGACAATTTTCTCGAACGGCTGACGGTCGACGGAGAGCAATTGTCGCGGGTCATCACCATTGAGTTCCGCAGTAACGATCCGGCTTTGGCCGCCCGTGTTCCGAACACCATCGCGGAGCTTTTCCTGGAGCAGAAACGGACCCAGCGGGACCGGGCAATCCGGCAATCCAGCCAATGGCTGACAGACCAGGTTGCGGCTTTGCAGGAGAGGGTTCTCGATTCCGAACAGAAATTCGAGCGGTTCCGCCGTGAGGAAGGTCTGCTCGATATTCGCGGCACCGAGCTGATGCAGCAGCAGCTGATCAAGCTGAACGACCAGCTGATTCAGACCAGCACCGAGCGGGCCGAGCGCGAGGCCCGGTTGCGTCAGGTCCAGTTGCTGATCGATCAGCCGGACGGGACGGCCAGTCTGGCCCCGGTCCTTGCCTCCCAGCTGATCAATAATCTGCGGCTGCAGGAATCCCAGATCCAGCAACGCCTCGCGGAGCAGCTCACAACCCTGCGCGATGGTCATCCCGACGTTATCAAGACCCGCCGGGAGCTTGAAGACGTGCGCGTCACGATTGCGGGCGAGGTGCGCAAGATCGTGCAGTCGATGCGTAACGAGACCGAGATTGCCCGGGTGCGGGAGGCGAATGTCGCCAATGCGGTTGGAGAGCTGAAAGCGATCATGGAATCCCAGGCGGATGCCGAGATCGAATTGCGCGCCATCCAGGCGGAGGTGGCGGCCAACCAGAATCTTTACGAGGTCATGTTGAACCGGCTTGCCGCGGTGGATCTCGAGGGCCGGGAGCCGGACCAGGTCGGTGCCGAGGTGATTTCCCGTGCCGTCATGCCCCGGGTGCCGGTGGCGCCGAAGAAGAAACTGGCGGTGCTCGCCTCGCTGCTTGCGTCGATGATCATTGCCGCCCTGCTGGCACTGCTGATGGATTTCCTGATCCGCGGGTTCAAGAATGCCAAGCAACTCGAGCAGGTGACAGGATTGCCGGTCATCGCCAGCATCCCGCTGTCGCAACAGGTGAAGGATTCCGGAGCGCCACTGTTTGAAATGGTGCGCCGCCGGCCGGGATCGGCCGTCGGGCAGGGTATCCGGAAGCTGCGTACCGCGCTCAATCTGCTTGGCGAGGGCAAACCGATCCGGACTGTGCTGATCACCTCCTCAATTGCCGGAGAGGGCAAGTCCTCGATCGCTCTGGGGCTGGTCGCGAATGCCGTCTCGGCCGGGCTGCGGACGCTGGTCATCGATTGCGACACAGTGAATGGCACCGTCACGAAACAAATCGACAGCGTGACCAACCGGGGCCTCAAGCAGTATCTGAATGGCGACGGCGAGATCGAGGATGCCATCGAATTCGATATGGCTACCGGAATCCACTATGTCGCGACGGGCGGCTTGCTGTCGAATTCGGACGATCTTTTCGGCTCCCGGCGGATGGCCGAGTTGCTGCGCTACAGTACGCAGAACTTCGATTTCACCGTATTGGACAGCGGTCCTGCCTCGGTGGTTTCCGACACGCTTGTGCTGGTTCCCCAGGTGGATGCCACCGTCTTCGTGGTCGAGTGGGAACGCACCCGGCGGGAGACGGCGGAGCAGACCATCCGGGAAGTTTATGAGGTCGGCGAAAATCTGGCCGGGATCGTGATGTCGAAGAACAATCTCCGGATCCAGTCGATCGATGGCGGGGCGGAAGCCTATGACGGGCAATATTACGGTGTTGATGCAGCACCTCCGGAAGATGACGGCCAAACGGAATGGGCGCGTGCTCGATGATGCGGTGCCGGAGCTGGGCTCACTAAATCATGCGCAACAAAACGCTGATCTGGATGGCGGTCTGGTTGGCCTCGCTTGAGGCGCTGGCCCTTTATGCGATCAATATCATCGCTTATGCGGTCCGCAACGGCAGTTTCGAGCTGCCAGAGCGTTACCTGCTCGGCGGGCTTTTCATCTGCGCGCTGTATCTGATCTGCGGCATCAGTCAGAACAGTTATGCCTTTGATCGCAGCGATGCGCGGCGGATCCATGTGATGCAGGCGTTACGCTGCTGGATCGGCACGATGATCATTTTCGTGGTCGCGCTCTATGCCTTCAAGATATCCGAGGATTTCTCGCGCTTCTGGCTGCTTGTCGTGGTGCTGGGCGGTGGTGTTGCCCTGATCGTGGTGCGAGTTTCGGTGCTGGCCTGGGTCTCCAAGGTGCGGCGGAGTGGCCGGTTCGCCAACCGGGTGGCGGTCCTTGGCTCGCCTCGACTGGTGAATGAAGCGGTGCAGATATTGCTCACCCATCGCGGTGGGCCCCGTCTGGTCGGCGGCTTTGTCAGCGGCGGCATCCCTGGCGAGACTCTGCAAGGTGTGCCTTTGCATGGCAGCGAGGAGAGCCTGCGCAGGATCATCGCGGCCGGCCGGGTAGACGATGTGCTGCTGTGTTATGAGCCCGATGAGGAAGCCGCCTTTCGGGCGGCACTGGCCACACTTAAGGATCAGCCGGTCAACATACGCTTGCGGCTGCCTTCCTATCTGCATGGGGTGCCGGCGCTTGGCATTGACCGGATCGCGGGGCAGGCCGGCCTGATTCTGGCGGACCTTCCGATCGTTGGCTGGGAAAGTGTGCAGAAGCGCTGCGTCGATCTTGTCCTGGGGGGACTCCTGCTGATCGTCCTGGCGCCGGTCATGCTGCTCATCGCACTTGCCATCATGATCACCATGGGCCGTCCGGTGCTGTTCCGGCAGAAGCGCTACGGCTTCAACAATGACGAATTCATGGTGCTCAAGTTCCGGAGCATGGTGCGGGACGGTGACGGGATTGCCGGAGGCGAAACCGGGCCGGACCCGCTCCTTCGGCAAGCCACCCGGGATGACCCGCGTATCACAGCGCTCGGCCGGTTTCTGCGCCGGAGCAGTCTGGACGAGCTTCCGCAGCTGCTGAATGTTCTGGGCGGCAGCATGTCGCTGGTCGGGCCGCGTCCGCACGCGGTTTCCCACAACGAGCATTATGCCGGGCTGATCGACGGTTATCTCGGCCGTCACCGGGTCAAGCCCGGTATCACCGGCTGGGCTCAGGTGAACGGTTTGCGCGGGGAGACCGATACGCTCGACAAGATGCGCCACCGGGTCGAGCTCGACCTGCATTATATCGAGAATTGGTCTCTCGGCTTCGACCTGAAGATCCTCGCCCTGACCGTGATCGAGGTCGGGATCGGCCGCTCTGCCTACTGAAGAGCCGCTTTTTGCTGCCAGTCCAGGGTGCGTTGCAAGCCGTCCGGCAGTGTGACCCCGGCGCGAAACCCGAACAATTCCGCCGCCCGGGCCGGATCTCCCAAAGAATGGGCCACACCGCCGGACCGGCCGGGTCCGGGGTCGATCCGGATATCACCGCCGCAAATACGGCCGATCTCATGGGCAAGTGTTTTAACGCTGGTGGCAATTCCGGTGCACCCGTTCACGATCCGGGCGCCGGGCCGGGGCTGGGATATCGCAGATGTCAGCAGGCGGATGAGATCGTCGATGAAGATGAAATCCCGGCTCTGGCTGCCATCGCCATCCACCCGGAGCGGGGCTCCGGAGAGCGCGGCTGCGATGAAGCGGGAGATCACCCCGGCATAGGGCGAGCCTGCATCCTGACCCGGCCCATAAACGTTGAAGGGCCTGACAATGGTGGCGGTCAGGCCTTTTTCGGCAGCCTTCAGGGCATGCTGTTCGCCCTGCAATTTGTCGGCGCCATAGGCGGATAATGGCCGGCATGGATAGGTCTCGGAAACCATGCCCGGTCCCGCGTCGCCATAGACCGCGGCGGAAGAGATCAGCACCAGAGGAACGCGGTTCCGTGTCGTGGCGGCAACGGCATTGGCCGCGCCACCGGCATTGACTGCATGCGCCCGGTCCGGGTTCGCTTCGGCGGCGGCGATGGAGGCGATCGCCGCGAGGTGGAACACACCGTCCGCGTCCTCCGCCAGTCTGGCCAGCTTGTCTGCATCTGTGACGCAGCCTTCTTCAAGGCGTGCCGCCGAGGGCAATTTCGCCGGATCGCCGGAAGACAGATCGTCCAGCACGGTGACGCCGTGTCCGGCCTGCAGCAAGGCGGCGATAAGGTGTCTGCCGATAAAGCCGCAGCCGCCGGTGACAAGATAACCGGCCATCAGCGTTCCTCCCGCTTGCACCGATGCGCGATCAGATCGAGCAGGGCGAACCAGATGAAGCGGGAATTGTGCAGCAGGTAGCGGCCAATCAGGCGCCGGGGTTCCTGCAGAACGCGGTACAGCCATTCAAGGCCGAGAGACCGCATGGCGTGTGGCGCCCGCTCCAGCCTGCCGGACATGAAATTGAATGCGGCACCGATGCCGATCATGGTGCCGTTCACGGCGGCGCTGTGCCGGGTCATCCAGAATTCCTGACGCGGGCAGCCGAGGCCGATGAAAATCAGTCTGGCGCCGCTGGCATTCATCCGTGCAACCGTCTCTGCGTCAAAATCCGGCCGCTCCGGGAGCAGGGGCGGGCTGTCCCAGCCGACGACATTCAGCTTCGGGTGAGTCACGGCGAGAGCGCGGCGCAGGTCTTCGAGCTCGTCCGGCATGCCGCCGTAGAAATAGACGGGCAGGCCCGCGCCTTCCGCCTGCGAGATCAGCCAGGGCGCCAGGTCCGGCCCGGCCACCCGCTCGCTTTCGGGGTGTCCTTTCAGGGCAAGCATCCATTTTACCGGCATGCCGTCCGGTGTGATCAGCGCCGCACCGTCGAGGGCGGCGGCGAAATCCGGATCGGCTTTGGCGAGGGAGAGAGGATGGGCTCCGGAAACGCAGACATAGGCCGGTTTCGCTGAATGGGCGCAGGCAAGAACGGCTTCCGCCACCGCAGCAAAGCCCCCGGCGGCGATTGTGCGGCCCAGCACCGGTACCATTTGGATGTCGGGATGATCTGTCACGCTCTTGCTGTCCCGCCTGTCAGGCTTTCATAGAGTGCGGTCTGCTGTGACATCGTCTCTGCCGTGGTCAGATGCTTCTCGTAATGCGTCCGCGCCGTGGCGCCCCATCGTGCCAGGCGATCTGGCTCGGCGAAGGCGGCATCGATGACGCGGATCATGCTGTCCGGATCGAACGGATCGAAGCGGGCGCCGGTCCGGTCTTCCTCCACCAGCTCGCCAAGCGCGCCGATATTGGAGGCGAGCACGGGCAGGCCGGAGGCGAAGGCTTCCGCGATCACCATCGGGAAATTCTCGTAGCATCGGGAGGGGATGACGCAGAGTGCGGCGCGGCGCATCTCGCTGGCGATGGCGTCGGGGCCGAGCGCACCAAGCGCGATGGCCCGGCCATCCCGGACGGCGTCATTCAGGGCCGGTGCGTCGGGACCGTCGCCGATCACACGCAGGGGCGGCCAGTCCTTCTTCCAGAGCCGGAGCAATGGGGCGATGCCTTTTTCCGGAGAGAGACGGCCGACATAGAGGGCGCCGGATCTGTCTTGCGCCTCCGGTTTGTCAGCGAAGAGCGCCCCCGGGCTGTTCGGCTTCACAATGATCCGGCCGGCGGGAAAGCCGGCGGCGACGAAACGGCTCCTGGAGAACTCGGAAAGGGCAATGAAGCGGTCGACCGACCGGCTCCAGGTATCCCTGTCACGGTGGTGCGCGATCATGCGTGCGAGGGCGAATGACCCGGGGATGCTCTCGCGATAACAGCGATGCAGCACGGCCTGGTAAGGGCTGCCGCCGATACAGTCCTCGCAGATCCGGCCATCCCGCATGAGCAGGGCCGAAGCGCAGATATTCCGGTAATTATGCAGTGTCTGGACGACGGGAATGCCGAGGTCGCGGGCGGCGTCATACAACGACGCCGTGATCAGCGGGAAGATGTTGTGGGCATGCACGATATCGGGCGCATGTTCCTCGATCTCGGCGCGCAGCCCGGCCCGGAGCGCGTCAGTGCCCGGCAGTGACCAGGCCGTTGCAGCCTTGTCCCGGAGGGTTGAGATGCTCTCGTTATCCCGCTCCAGGATCGCAACGTCATGTCCGGCGCCGCGCAATGCGGCCATCTCGGCCTCGACGGCCCGATCCTCTCCCCCGGTCTGCTGGTAGCGGCAATGCGCGAACAGGATTTTCATCGGGCCGATACCGCCTCGATGGCCTGCATGATCCGACGGACGGTGTTCGCGTGCGAGAAGCGCGCGGAGGTCAGGCGGGCCGCCTCTCCCATGATCGCCCGGCGCTCTGCCGGAGTTTCGAGGGCACGGCTGAGTGTTTTATCGGTCGATGCGGGGTCGAGGGGATCGAAAAGCCAGCCGTTTTCACCCTCCGTGACCATTTCCTCGGCTGCCTGGGCCCGGCAGCTCGCCAGCACCGGCAGGCCCGCCGCCATGGCCTCGTTGACAACCAGGCCCCATTCGTCGGCAAGGGTCGGGAAAGCCAGCAGGTCGGCATCGGCCATCAGGGCGGGAACATCTTCGTAGGCCACGTCGCCAAGAAAGCCGAGCTTGAGATTGGCGGGCAGCACCAGCGTTTCCAGTGCAATCCTCTCCGGCCCGTCGCCGATCAGCCGCCACTCGATGATCCGGTCCGGATGGGCTGTGCACCACAGGATCAGGTGTTGCAGGAAGGGCCGGAGCCCCTTGCGCTGTATCAGGCTGCCCACCGTGACCAGACGGAGCGTCCGGCTCTCTTCGGCCGCCGGACGGGCGGTGGTGTCCGGATGCGCGAAACGGTCGAGATCGGTTGACTGGTGGATGCGGAAAATCCGCTCGGGCGCGAACCCGATGCTTTCCAGATACCGGGCACCGGACTCGCCGTTGGTCATGGCCCCGTCCACCCTCTTCGCCAGCAGCCGCCGGAGGCACGTGCGTGCCCATCCGCGTCCGCGCTCGCTGTGCTCGGACACGGTGGCCCAGAGCAGCAGTCTTGTGCGCCGGCCCATAAGCGGTGCCAGACAGCGGTAAAGGCATGCCTGCAGGGTGCGGGCACCGAATTCGGCGCTGATGACGATATCCGGTGCCAGCGCACACAGGCGCGGGAGCATGTCGACGCTGAGATGGGTGGACAGATCCTCGCCGAACCCGTCCGGGTGGCGCCGCCGGTATGGCAGGGTAAGGGAGCGCGAGACACGGACATCGAGTCCGCGCCAGTCCGTTTTCCAGGAGCGGTCGGCCTCCATGCCGGTGGAAACAAGCACGGTCAGCCGGCGCACCTCCCGCTCCAGCGCCTGGAACAGCGCAACGCGGTACGGCGGCACGATGTTAAGAAGCAGAACGACGGAGCAGCGGGGCATGCGGGATCGATCCCAATACGAGGCCTGAGAGGATGAAAATCGGGACCATGTTGTAGAAATAGATCAGGACATTATCGGTCAGCATCAGGGCGAGCAGCGTGATCTGCGCCAGTAAGGTGGAGGCTCCGAGGGAGGTCTCCCGCGCGCCCCATTTACGGAACAGGACATATTGCCGGCGGCAGGCCAGCATCATGCTGCCGAAGGCGCTGAACCAGAGCATGATGCCGATGAGCCCGTAATCGTGCCAGATCCGCAGATAGTCGTTATGCGGTTGTTCGATCCCGGCATGCAGGACTACCAGGGCCTCGGAACTCGAGGCCGGGCCCTTGCCAACGATCGGTGATTCGAGGGCGGAATTGATCACCGTGGTCCAGGCCAGGATCCGGCCCATCGTGTTGATCTTCACGCCGCCGACAGCCGCCGAAAGGTCGCCGGTGAAGAAGCGCTGTCTCAGGGGTTCGAAATTCAGCAGCATGAACGCGGCGAGCCCGACGGCGACCGAGAGTATGGCGAGCATCCGGAACCAGCCGGAAAAACTGTTCAGCCGGAGCTGCGCCAGGATGAAGACGCCAAGCCCCATGCCCATCGCCGCGCGCGAGAGGGAGAGCACCACCACCGCATAGAGGAAGAGAGCCAGCCAGAGATCGCTGCGCGAGCCATGCCGCCAGTAGCCGCAATGGATGGCAATGCCGATCAGCAGGAACCCGGCGAGGGAACGCGGCGCGAAAATCTCCAGATGGCCGAAACCGAGGACCGGGATCGCCAGCACATAGATCACCGCCGGAATCCAGATCGCTATCAATATGGCGCGGACGATGGCGCGGGTTGGCGCACGGATGCTCTTCGCCACCTGTGCCGCGATCATGAAGGAGAGGATGCTGGAGATGATGATAACCGTGTTCTGAATGCCCTGCACCGTCAGCCGGTAGAAGATGAAACCGTAGGCGATCCATGCGGTGAACAGGAGGAACATGAAGGTCGACCAGCGGATCTCGCGCACCACGTAGGGCCGCATCAGGAAATGCATGATCAGCAGCACGACGAACAGAAGCGAGAGAAAGCCGCCGAGGGATATCTGCGGGATAATGCGGAACTGAGCCGGGATGGTGACAAGCGCCTGGGCAAAAATGATGAACATCAGCAGCGACACGCTGAGTGGTGCCGCCCGCCCGAGCTGCCGGATACCGCCGGCGCTGCGGTACAGGGCCGCCTGTGCCGCGGCACTGCCGGCTCCATTGCTTGGCGTTCCGGGCGTTCCGGGCATGCGAGGATGTCTCGCCATGCTCAGGCCGTTCCCGATGATGCGTGCAGTTGGCCACACAGATGTTTCGCGCCAAGCCGGACGGACCGGACAGTGGCGGAGAGCTGTGCCCAGAGCGGGATTGCCATGGTGTTGCGCGCTTCAGCCCGTATCACGGACAGGGCGTTGCGGTAGTCCTGCTGGCGCCGGGCCGCGAAATAGCTGTCGTCCCGGCGCTCGCGCAGGCAGGTCACGGTGTCCGTCTGGCCAATCCCGCCGACCCGGAGCAGGCGAAAATAGAACGCATAATCGATGCAGATATCGAGCCGCTCGTCATAGCCCCCGGCCTGTTCCCATGCCGCGCGCCGGAACAGCACGGTTGAATGGGTGATCCGGTTGGACGCGTACAGCATGGCGGGGGTGATCCGGCGCACGCGCGCGCCCTGGCCAGCCGGGGCGGGGGGGCGGGGAATGACGCCTTCGAAAACAATCGCCTCCGAGCAGGCCATGGCCAGCGCGGGCTGTGCCTCAAGGATCGGAAGCGTGGCTCGCAGGCGGTATGGAAGGGCGACATCGTCCGCGTCGAGAATGGCGATATAGCGGCCTTTGGCGGCGCGGATCGCCAGGTTTAGCGCCCGTGCCCGGCCTTGACGGCCGCCCTCGATAACGCGGATGCGCGGATCTGCCTCCGCCTCGGCGCGTGCAGCCGCCAGCGTGCCGTCCGTCGATCCGTCGTCGAACAGGATGATTTCCATCGGCGCGTCCGTATCCAGCAGGCTCGCAGAGCGGAGCGCCCGTGCGACATGCGCCTCCGCCTGGAAAGCGGTGGTGACAACGGAGACGAGAGGGGATTGGTCCGCCAGCATGTGTCCTCTGGTTAAAACGCGGGCAGGGCAATTAACCTATCAGATCGCGACCCTGTCGTATATCGTGCCGGATCACGGGTTTTCCTGATTTCGCAATCGGTTGTGCCGCAGTGTTATGCAGTTTGGTTAATAGATCGTGTGCGTCATGACTCTTCGTGGAAAATTTTTCGAGTATTTTAGGCGTCCCCTGCGCGACTGGTATCAGGAACGCAGGCTGAGACGGGCGGTGGCCTCGGGTCTGCCACTGAAAATCGTGCTTGGCGGTACGGCCCCGGCGCCGGACTGGTTTGGCTCCGATATCGGTTTTTTCGATGCGACGCGCGCGGCTGCCTGGGCGGAACTCATCGGCCGCGAGGCGGCGGTTGACCGGCTGCTCGCGGAGCATGTGTTCGAGCATATTCCGCCGGAGCTGATCCCGGCGGTGCTGGAAAATGCGTTCCGTTACCTGAAGCCGGGCGGCACCATCCGGATCGCCGTTCCGGACGGGCATAATCCCAACCCGGATTATATCCGCAATGTGGAGCCCGGCGGGACCGGCCCCGGCGCGGAGGATCACAAGCAGCTCTTCACGCTGGAAAGCCTGAGCGCGGTGCTGGAGGCTGCCGGGTTTCGGGTTGAGCCCGGTGAATGGTTCGACAGGAGCGGGCAATTCCATGAGGAGCCGTGGGGCGAAGAACGGGGGCGTATTTACCGCTGCAAGCGGCACGGCACGCCGGACAAAAGCTTCCCTTCCTCGCACCTCTCGCTGTTGGTGGACGGGATCAAGCCGTAAACAGGACCCGGTAGCGGGCCGTTGCGATGTCGCCCGGCGGGGGCAGAGCCGTCGCATGCGACCAGACCCGCAGCCGTCCGCTGATGCCGTATTGCGGCTCTGCCGCCGTGACTTCGGTCAGTGGCAGGTCGCTCTCCAGCGATGCTCCGTCGAGGGTGAATGTTGTGCCCTCTCCCTTCTTCGGTGCCGGCTTTGCCGATGCGGGCAAGGTCAGCCAGGGCAGGTGCAACCGGGCGTCATCAGGTGCCCCGGTCAGTGTCAGGGCATCCTCGATCTCGATTGACCCGGCCTCGAAACGGAAACGCCGCTCGAAGCGGAACGTAGCGGTTTCACCGACGATTTTATCCGGCCCGGACCAGCGGAAATCAGTGCCGGAAAGCAGGGTGCGGAACGTGCCGTCATGCTCCTCGAAGACCGGCAGAGGCAGGGACAGGGGAGTATAGATACTGTCCGGCAGGGCCTCGTCGCCATAGGACGGCAAAGGTCGCGCGCCGCTGGCCGTGACGATATAGGGCAGGGGCTGGGACGCGGTGATGGTACGGCGCGGCAGGGTGACGATCGCGGAATAGGCGGCGTTGCGGACGATCCGGATACCGTCCGCCAGACAGTCCTCCGCCGGAAGCGGCAGGGGGGTGCCCGGCTCGGGCGAGGCGGCGAGCTGTTCCGCCGCGAGCTTCAGGACGGCGCCCGAGAAGGCAAGATAATCCGGCCCGTTATTGTAGGAATGCCAGCCGATCCGGCGTTGATGGGGGTGATGCGGCGGCGGCGTTACCTCCTCCGTCTCGTCGATCCGGGTGATCATCAGGGGCAGGGTGCCGCCGGGTCCGAGAGCGGCCTCCAGCCGGTCGGCGATGGCTCGCAGCAGGGTGATGGAGCCTTCCGGTGCACAGCCAAGCCGCAGCCCGATCGCCAGCGCCAGTGCCGCTGCGGCATAGCCGAAGCTCTGAAACCGCCCGCGCCCGATGGCGTTTACCTCGCCATCATGCAGCGCGGTCCGGACAAGGGCCTGGAGGGCCGCGCGAAATTTTTCATGCAGAGCGGCGGAAGGCTCTTCAAGCACGGAGATCTGGTAGCCCAGCAACGCGGCGGCAAAGGCATGATATTGCTGCGTCGGGGCGCCGCGCTGATCCTCGATGAAACCGTCCGGCCTCTGGTAGATGGCGAGGGCCAGCCAGCGTTCCATCCGGCCGATGATCCTGTCGAGCCGGGCCGTTCCGGCAAGCCGCACGGTGCTGCGCAGCAGGGTCCAGTTGGCAACGCGATTGCGGACAAAACCCATCCCGCCGAGCACATCCCCGGGTTCCCGGTAGTGGCCGACAGGGCCCGAACGGAACAGGTCGGCAAGTGCGAATCGCACGAATTCCCAGTGAAAGCGGTTTCCCCAGACCCCGATCCGGGCCTGTTTGTCCTGCCGCTTCAGCCGGTCGAGCGCGGCTTTGATATCGGCGTTGAAGCGTTCGGGCCAGCGTTGCCAGAGCATGGCGGCGAAAGCGCTGCCATAGAATTCCGTATCCGCGAAACCGGTTTCAGGATCGCACTGGGTGGCCAGGGCCCCGGCGATCTGCTCCGTGATCCAGTCAAACCGTGTGCCGACGGTGCCTTCAGGAGGGGTCAAAGCGCATCTCCCAAAGTCATCTCCATGGCAAGCGCGACATGCTCCCCCGCATCCAGACGGGCAAGCCCGCTGGCCTGCAGTTGCAGGACATTGCGGCCGCCGCGCTCCGCCGCGTACCAGAGGCGGGATTTCAGGCCGGGAACGGAGAGCAGGATACGGCTTGCCCAGCCGGGCAGGGAAATCCGGGCAAAGCGATTGAACCAGCGGACCCAGAGAAGCGCATAGGGCATCTTCGGGATCAGCCTGGCATGCACAACCCAGCCTTCCGGCGCATCCCGGACATAAAGAACCTGCTCGAATGCCTGCCCCGGAACGGATTCGGTGACCTGGATGTCGAGCTTTCCCGACGGGCCGGAAAGCGTGGCATGGCGGACAGGGTGCTGGTGATAGATATTGCTGCCGGTATGCTGGAAATGCTCGCCGCCAATCGATGCTGCGGTAAAGGAATCGCTCGAAAAAACCGCCCGGACGACAAAATCCTGAAAGAGCGAGGGCGAAAGCGTGGTAAGCGAGGCGGAGAGAGCGAGTCCCCGTTTGTGGAGGCTCGACGTGATGACAGTGCTCCACCGGCCCTCGGCCATGTCGACGGTCAGGCGCCTTTCGCCTGACCCGGGGCCGTTCGTGAGCGCGCGATCTTCTGTGATGCGGGCGCCATGACGTTCAGGCGCAAGGGTGAAGAAAGAGTGACGGTCGGCAGTTTCAATTCCAAAATCGGTTCCGCGGATACCGCCACAGCGGATCGCGGCCGGTACACCATGTTCCCAGTCGCATTCCCAGTCATACTCAATCAAGTCCGTCACACACATTCCCGTTTGGCCGGTGCCGCAATGGAGACCAGCATATGACGAGCGAAAGCACACCGCCAAGTGCCGAGCCAGCAAGTGCCGGGCCAGCAAGCGCAAGCCCGCCGGGCGAAGAGTCCCCGAGCCAGCTCAAGAAATTTCTGGAAAGCCCGCGCAGCTACGCGCTGGTGGTGCCGACGGTCAATGCCTGCGTTGCCGCCACCGGGCTGTTCATTCCGTGGTTCATGGAGCCGGTCTCGTTCGGCCAGTTCATCCTGATCTC